>DAJPFV010000001.1:2100000-2384616 GCA_025993015.1 Coriobacteriaceae bacterium | reverse complement strand
CCCGATCCTGCGCGTGGGCGTGGGCGAGCAGGTCGATGATCTGCAGGAGTTCAATGCCAAAGATTTCTGCCGCGCCCTGGTGGGCGAGTCCAATTAAGGAGTGACTAGTGTTTGATTCCCTGAGCGATCGCCTCAACGACACATTTGACCGCCTGCGCGGCAAGGGCAAGCTGACCGAGGCCGATATTACTTCGGCCATGCGCGATATTCGCATGGCGCTGCTCGAGGCCGACGTCAACTTTAAGGTCGTCAAGGAGTTCGTCGCCAAGACCAAGGAGCGCTGCATGACCGCCGAGGTCATGGAGTCGCTGTCGCCGGCGCAAAACGTCGTCAAGATTGTGCTCGACGAGCTCACCGAGATGCTTGGCTCAACCGAGAGCAAGCTCGTCTTTAGCAACCGCATTCCCAATGTCATCATGCTTGTGGGCCTGCAGGGCTCCGGTAAGACCACGGCTGCCGTAAAGCTGGCCTACCTGCTCAAGAAGCAGGGCCGCTCGCCGTTGCTCGCCGCGTGCGACGTCTACCGTCCCGCTGCTGCCGACCAGCTGGCCACGCTCGGTGGCGAGATCGGTGTACCGGTCTTCCGCGGCGACAGTGCGCACCCGGTCGACATCGCCAAGGGCGCCATTCAGGAGGCCGTCGACCACCTGCGTGACGTGGTCATCGTCGATACCGCCGGTCGCTTGCAGATCGACGAACAGATGATGCAGGAGGCCGTGGACATCAAGAAGGCCGTCAAGCCCGATCAGGTGCTGATGGTCGTTGATGCTATGACCGGCCAGGATATCGTCAATGTCGTCTCGACCTTCGCCGAGCGCACCGACTTTGACGGCGTGATCATCTCCAAACTCGACGGCGACGCCCGTGGCGGCGGCGCGCTTTCCGTGCGCCAGGTGACGGGCAAGCCCATCAAGTTTGTGAGCATGGGCGAGAAGCCCGATTCGCTGGAGCCGTTCTACCCCGATCGTATGGCCAAGCGCATTCTGGGTATGGGCGACGTTGTCGGCATTATCGAGAAGGCCCAGGAGGCCGCCGATGCCGAGCAGCTCGAGGCCGCCGAGCGCATGCTGCGCGAGGGCTTTACCATGAACGACATGCTCGACCAGATGAAGGCCGTCAAGAAGATGGGCGGCATGAAGGGCATTCTGGGCATGCTCCCCGGTGGTCAGCGCGCGCTTAACCAGATGGGCGGCAACCTGGACGAGGGCATCTTTGACAAGAATGAGGCCATCATCATGTCGATGACCAAGGAGGAGCGCCTTCGCCCCTCCATCATCAACGGCCAGCGCCGTGCCCGCATTGCCAAGGGCGCCGGTGTGACCCCCACCGAGGTCAATAGCCTTATGAAGCAGTGGGGCGAGATGAACAAGATGATGGGCCGCATGCGCACGATGGCCAATCAGGCGCAGGCCGGCGGCAAGAAGGGCAAAAAGGGTAAGAAGGGCAAGAAGATGCGCATGCCCAATATTCCCGGTCTGGATGCCATGGGTCTGGGCGGCATGGGCGGCTTGGGAACGGGCGGCCCTAAGTCCGATATGGACCTGCTGCGCCAGATGGAAGCGCAGATGCGCAATAGGAAATAACGACTGGTTGAGTCGTGTATGGCGAAGGCCGCCTGGATGGTACTCCAGGCGGCCTTCGCCGTTTGTTCGTGGATTGTCGCACGCGCGGAAGCGTATTCTCGACGAGGTGCTTGTCGTTAGTGGCAGCTGCAGCCCTCGTGGCCCTCGTGCTCGTGATGGCCGTGGCAGCCGCAGGACTCGCCATGCTCGCGGGTGTGCTCGTGGTCATGACCATGGCAGTCGCAGGTGGCCTCGCCGGTCTGAGCGAGCGTGCCGGCAATGAGGGCCTCGACGCAGGCATCGCAGCTGCCCTGGGCGCCCGCATAGACCGTGATGCCGGCTTGGGCAAGCGCGTTGATAGCGCCGCCGCCGATACCGCCGCAAATGAGCGTGTCAACGCCACCGTTGGCAAGCAGGCCCGCCAAGGCGCCGTGGCCGGTGCCACCGGTGCCTACGACCTGCTCGTTGAGCACCTTGCCATCCTGGATGTCGTAGATCTTGAACTGCTCGCTGCGGCCAAAGTGCATAAAGATGTTGCCGTTGTCGTACGTTGTTGCCACCCTCATGGTGCCGACCTCCTTTGCTGGCCATGCGGCCGTCGTCGTGGTGATGGGGGAGTACGCGATGCTGCCGCCTTCGATGACGATCGCCCGTCCATTGACCAGCGCGTTTGCCACCTTGCGATGCGCGCGACTGCTGATTGCCGCCACCGTGGCGCGGGCGATGCCCATCTGCTGGGCGACCGCCTCTTGGTTGAGACCTTCCAGGTCGCACAGGCGCAGCACCTCAAGCTCGTCGACGGTCATGTCGATGGCATCACCGCTGGCCAGGCCATCGGGGGTGAAGCCGCGGTATTCGGGGATGATCCCGACGCGGCGCAGTTTTTCGCGTCTCCCTGCCATGCACACTCCTTATCTGACATATGTCAACAATAGGATAACGCGTTAGTCGTTGGGCGCAAGGCATTTCTGGCATATGTCAGAAAAAGGCTAAGATGCCTCGTTGCCGCTTGCGGAGCCGCGCTGCCGTGCATTGCGTGTGCCGGACTAAGTGTCCAATTCGACACTCGCGCGCCTGGGCTACAATAAATCTCGCTTATAGGCGACTGACAGGAGGGTCAATGAGCAAAGCTGATCAGCAGTTTGTAACCATGTGCCGCGATATCTTGGATCATGGCACCACCACCGAGGGCCAAAAGGTCCGTCCGGTGTGGGCGGACGGCACCCCTGCCTATACCATTAAAAACTTTGGTGTCACGGCGCGCTATGATCTGCGCGAGGAGTTCCCCGCGCTCACCCTGCGTCGTACGGCGCTTAAGTCTGCCATGGACGAGATTCTGTGGATCTATCAAAAGAAGTCCAATAACGTGCATGATCTCAACAGCCATATCTGGGATGAGTGGGCCGATGAGACCGGTTCCATCGGTAAAGCCTACGGCTATCAGATTGGTCAGAAGAGCCATTACGCCGAGGGCGACTTCGACCAGATGGACCGTGTGCTGTACGACCTTAAGCACACGCCGTATAGTCGCCGCATTATGACCAATACGTACGTGTTTAGCGATCTGTCCGAGATGCACCTTTATCCGTGCGCCTATAGCGTGACCTATAACGTGACGCAGCGTCCTCAGGACGACAAGCCGACGCTCAACATGATTCTCAACCAGCGCAGCCAGGACATTTTGGCCGCGAACAACTGGAACGTGTGCCAGTACGCCATTTTGCTGATGATGGTCGCGCAGTCGGTCGATATGATTCCCGGTGAGCTGCTGCACGTGATCGCCGACGCCCATATCTATGATCGTCATGTCGATATCGTCCGCGAGCTTATCGAGCGTCCGCAGTTTGCGGCACCCAAGGTAACGCTGAACCCCGACGTGCACGATTTCTATGCGTTTACGACCGACGACCTGATCGTGGAGGGCTACGAGCACGGCCCGCAGGTCAAGAACATTCCCATCGCGGTGTAGGTGACGCGCATGACGTGTAAGCTTTCTGCCATTGTCGCCGTGTGCGATGACTGGGGTATTGGGTGCGAGGGCGACATGGTCGTGTCCAACCGTGCCGACATGCGTCATTTTGTGGCATGCACCAAGGGTTGCCCGGTCATTATGGGGCGCAAGACGCTGTTGAGTTTTCCCGGCGGGCGTCCTCTCAAGAATCGCCGTAATATCGTGCTCACCCGCGACGAGAGCTTTGCTGCCGAGGGCGTCGACGTGGTGCATGGCGTTGACGAAGCGCTCGTCGCGGTAGCCGATGAACCCGTTGCGTGGGTGATCGGCGGCGGCGAGGTGTATCGACAGTTCTTGCCGTATTGCGTCGAGGCCGAGGTTACGCATAACCATTGCGTGCATGACGTGGATACGTACTTTCCCGATCTGGATGCCGATCCCGCGTGGGAGATTGCGAGGCGTGGCGGTGTTGCCACGATTGCCGCGGGCGAGGGTGACGAGGGTCTCGATTATGAGTTCGTGACGTATCGTCGCATTGAGGCGTAAATCGTCTGGCGTGAACGGTATCATCGGGTTATTTGAATGCATGGGGCGGCGCTTAGCGTCGCCTCGTTTGGTATAGATCTGCTGTAAAGAAAGGTGCGGGCAGGCTGCTATGACTGATGCCGTTGAGGTGCTGCGAATCGATTCGCTCGAGGACGAGCGGCTCGATGCCTACGTGCGACTGACCGAGCGTGAGCTTCGCTGCGTGCTGGAGCCGCAGAAGGGCATTTTTATCGCCGAGAGTGCCAAGGTCATCGAGCGTGCAGTGCGCGCCGGATACGAGCCGTTGAGCTTTCTTTTGGGCGAACGCTGGCTCGACCAGATGATGCCACTGTTTGAGCGCCTGGCGGTACGCGAAGGTGCGGGCCCGGTTCCCGTGTTCGTGGCCTCGATGGAGCTTATGGAGCAGCTGACGGGCTTTAACGTGACGCGCGGTGCGCTCGCGGCGTTCCGTCGCCCGCGTCAGATTCCGGTAGCCGAGTTCTTAGGCGGCGTCGTCGAGGCGGCGGGGGAGCGCCCGGTGCGCGTGTGCGTGCTCGAGGGCATTGTCGACCACACCAACGTCGGCGCGATTTTCCGCTCGGCGGCTGCGCTGAACGTCGATGGCATTTTGGTGAGTCCTACGTGCTGTGACCCGCTGTATCGTCGCTCGGCCCGCGTGAGCATGGGCACCGTGTTTCAGGTGCCGTGGACGCGTATTGGCAGTGAGGCGCGCGTATGGCCGCATGATGGGCTGGCGGCGCTGCACGATGCCGGCTTTTCGTGTTCCGCCATGGCGTTGACGGATGATTCGGTGTCGTTGGACGATCCCGTGCTGCAGGAGATTGATCGCCTGGCGATCTTTATGGGTACCGAGGGTGCCGGCCTGGGAGCCAAGACCATTGAGGGCTGTGACCGCGCCGTGCGCATTCCGATGGCGCACGGGGTCGATTCGCTCAACGTGGCCGCGGCGAGCGCCGTCGCCTTTTGGCAGCTGTGCCCGCACGTGAGCAATGAGTATCACTACCAGCCGGGTTTGTATCACTAGGCAGATATTTCGCACCGCGCTCTAATTCGGGGTGTTTCGGTCGCCGCCAGTCGGTGCTAAGCTGGTTTTGGCTTTGGTTTTAAATTGCTGTTTTGTTGTTTGACGTATGCGTGTGGGGAGGGCGTGTGGCTAAGAAATCTACGGCTATCGATGTAACGCAGGGTGTTATTTGGCAGCAGCTGCTTTCGCTGTGCGTTCCCATCTTTTTTAGTTCGTTTTTTCAGCAGGCCTACACGCTTATCGGTACCTATATTGTCGGTCAGTTTGGCGGCAAGCTCGCGCTGGGCGGCATTCAAACCACGATGGTCCTCACCGAGCTCTGCATTGGCTTTTGCGTTGGCGTTGGCGCTGGTTGTGCCGTTATCACGGGTCAGTTTTTTGGCCAGCACGATGATGAGCGTCTGAGCCGTTCGGTCCATACGGCCATGACGCTTGCGCTGGTGGGCGGTATCGTTTTCTCGATTCTTGGCATAGTGTTCGTTGAGCCCATGCTGGTGCTTATGAACACGCCGCATGAACTATTGGCCGAGGGCGTGGCCTATGCTCGCTGTTATTTTGCCGCGATGGTTGCGGCACTGCTGCTTAATATGGGAACCGCACTGCTGCGTGCCGTGGGCGACACACGCGGGCCCGCCGTGATCATTGCCTCTGGCTGCCTGGTTAACGTGGTGCTGGATATCATCTTTGTCGCTGTGTTGCATATGGAGGCGCTGGGCTGTGGCATCGCAGTGGCGCTGACCATTTGTTCCAATGCAACGATGATCGTGTTGCGCATGATGCGCGCTCCGGGTGCATGGCGTCTTTCGCTGTCTAGGCTCGGCATCGATCGCGGTATTTGCAAGAGTATGATCTCGTGTGGTCTGCCACTCGGTTTTCAATCGGCTGCCTATTCGATCTCGAACGTGTTGATCCAGGTGTCGGTTAATTCGTTTGGCGCCGATGTCACGACTGCTTGGGGTCTATCTGGGCGCCTGGATGGCATTATCTGGATGGTTACCGAGGCGCTCGGCGTGTCGATCACCACGTTCTCGGCACAGAACTTTGGCGCGCGCAACTACGAGCGCATGCGCAAGGGCTACCATACGTCGCTCGTGCTGTCGTTTATGCTCATTGGTGGCCTGTCTGCCGTGCTGCTGGTGTTCTCGGGTCCGTTGTCGCGTCTGTTTGTCGACGATGCTTCGATTTCGGCGTACACCACGACGATTCTTCATTTCATCGCGCCGTTCTACGCGATCTTCTCGATTATCGAGAACGCGTCGGGCTCCATTCGCGGCGCCGGCGTGAGTCTGCAGCCTATGATGCTCACCATCTTTGGCACCGTTGTCTTGAGGGTGATCTGGGTGTTTGCGATCATGCCCTTCGATCCGTCGCTCGAGCATCTACTACTGGTCTACCCCGTAACCTGGCTCATTACGGCCACGATGTTCACCATCTACCACCACAGCGGCAACTGGCTAGGCCGCGCCACCGCCTAGCTCATCCGTCGGATACCCCTGATAAGTTGCGGTGAAATAGTTCCTGAAAAGCCCTTGCGGACCGTCAAACAAGTACTATTCCACCGCAACTTCCTTATGAGCTGTAGGTGTTGGCGGAAAACGAATCAATTAGTATTCGATGCCCTGACGGGCTAGGAGGCCTTCGTCGAAGTAGTGTTTGACGGGTCGCATTTCGGTGACCAGGTCCGCGAGGTCTGCGAGGGGCAGCAGGCCGCGGCCGGTTAGCACGAGCTCCGTGGTGGCGGGCTTTATCGCAATCAGTTCCTCGACATCCTCTCGCGCCCCAAAGCAGCCTTCGTCTTGCCCTTGCCGTCGCCCGTATAGATCTGAACCTTGCCGACTTCCAGTGATGCCATATCTGTCCTTTCGTGCCCGGCGTCGGTTTATCGTCGCTTGGGTTGGGTATTCTAGAAACCATTATCAACCCCAGTAGATGGAGTTCAAGCAGATGGAGATGGATGACAACAAGCGTAGACGGAATATGATCCTCTACGTGCTCATCGCCTTCGTCGTCTACCTCGTGCTCTCGACCGTTCTGTTCCCCAACATCGGTCACACGCAGCAGATTACGAAGACCGACTACTCGACGTTTGTCAAAGCGCTCGATAAGAAGAGCGTCGACAAGGTCGAGTACAACACGGACGATTACACCATTTATTACACCAAGAAGGGCGAGGACAAGAACATCGCCTATAAGACGACCGGTGTGCCGAATGATGCGGGCTTTACCGATCGCGTGCTTGAGTCTGGCGCTTCGCTGGAGTCGGTCGTTCCCGATAAAAACTCGGGTTTGATGACCTACTACCTGCTCACTCTCATTCTTCCCATGGCGATTTTCTTCCTCATCGGTTGGTGGCTTAACCGCCGCATGAAGAAGGCTATGGGCGATGACGGCCCGTCGATGAACTTTGGTGGCGGCGGTTTTGGCGGCGGCGGACTGGGTAAGTCCGGCGCGCGCGTGATCGCCTCCAAGGACGTGGGCGTGACCTTTAAGGACGTCGCCGGCCAGGAAGAGGCCAAGGAGTCTCTCAAGGAGGTCGTCGACTTTCTGGAGAAGCCGCAGCGCTACGAGGAGATCGGCGCCAAGCTGCCGCGCGGTGCTCTCCTTGTTGGCCCTCCGGGTACCGGTAAGACCCTGCTTGCCAAGGCTGTTGCCGGCGAGGCCGGTGTTCCGTTCTTTAGCATTTCGGGCTCTGAGTTCGTTGAGATGTTTGTTGGTCGCGGCGCTGCAAAGGTTCGTGACCTGTTTAAGCAGGCCAAGGAAAAGGCCCCGTGTATCGTCTTTATCGATGAGATCGATACCATCGGTAAGAAGCGCGATGGCGGCGGCTTTAGCGGCAACGACGAGCGCGAGCAGACGCTCAATCAGTTGCTGACCGAGATGGATGGCTTCGATAACCACAAGGGTATCGTTGTCCTCGCTGCCACCAACCGTCCCGACAGTCTCGATCCCGCTCTACTGCGCCCCGGTCGTTTTGACCGCCGCATCCCCGTCGAGTTGCCCGATCTGACCGGCCGTAAGAACATCCTCGAGCTCCACGCCAAGAGTGTGAAGACCGAGCCGCCGATCGATCTGACCGCGATTGCCCGTGCCACGCCCGGTGCCTCGGGCGCCGACCTGGCCAATATCATCAACGAGGGCGCCCTGCGCGCCGTTCGCGAAGGTCGCAAGCGTGCAACCCAGGACGACTTCGAGGAGTCGGTGGAGGTCGTCATTGCCGGCCAACAGCGTAAGTCCACGGTGCTTTCCGACCACGAGAAGCAGGTCGTTTCCTACCATGAGATCGGCCATGCCATTGTTGCCGCTCGCCAGAAGGGCTCTGCGCCGGTCACGAAGATCACCATCGTGCCACGCACGAGCGGTGCTCTGGGCTACACCATGCAGGTCGAGGAGGATGAGCGCTTCCTGACCACGCGCCAGGAGGTCCTGGACAAGCTCGCCGTCTATTGCGGTGGCCGTGCAGCCGAGGAGCTCATCTTTGGTGAGATGACGACCGGCGCCGCCAACGATATCGAGCAGGCCACCAAGCTCGCCCGTAACATGGTGACGCGCTTTGGTATGTCCGATGAGTTTGGCATGATGGCACTCGGTACCGTTCAGAATGCGTACCTTAACCAGGACACGTCGCTCACCTGCGCCCCCGGTACGGCCGAGCGCGTGGACGCGATTGTCGCCAAGCTGATCGAGGATGCGCACGACCGCGCTCTGCAGATCCTCAAGGAGAACAAGTTTAAGCTCCATGAGCTGGCTCGTTATCTGTACAAGAAGGAGACCATTACGGGTGAGGAGTTCATGAACCTCCTCACGCGCGAGAATCCGCTGATGCCCACGCAGCAGTAAAGCCGCGGCCGAGCCAGTAAACGCCGACGCCCCATTTGAGCAGCTTACTCAAATGGGGCGTTTTGCTTGAGAGGGATGGAAATGAAGATCGTGGTGAGTGCCTGTTTGATGGGCGAGAGCTGCAAGTATAATGGGCTCGACAACTATCATCGCGAGTTGGTCGAGGCCTGCGAGCGTACAGGGACCGAGGTCCTCTTGGTGTGCCCTGAGGTCTTTGGCGGCCTGCCTACGCCGCGCAAGCCGTCCGAGATTGTGAACGGCGAGGTCTGTACCTGCGAGGGCGTGTCCGTTGACCTGGAATTTCGCCTAGGCGCCCAACGTGCGCTCGACATGTGCGAGCAGGCGGGTGGGCCGGAAGAGATCGCCGCGTGCATCCTGCAGGACCGTAGTCCCTCGTGCGGCGCGGGCCGCGTCTACGACGGCACCTTTAGCGGTACGCTCACCGCGGGCAACGGCGTCTTCGTCGACATGCTCTTGCGCCACGGCTACCGTGTGATCCCGGCAAGCGAGTTCGACCCCAGCATGTTGGAACATTGACCGCAGCACTCGAACCCAACACTTCCTCACGGGTGACCGTTTTGGCATCATCCGTGAATTTGATATTGAGTACGACCCGGTCATCAAAGACGTAGGCCGAGTTGACAGGCGCCGTACCCAGGCAGCCCCTCCCCGCGGCTCTCGCGCAGGAACGCGTACACGGCCCTCCCGTCTCTTGCGCCCCTCCCGGAACTGTCCACATCAGTGTAACCAATCCAGTCCGCCAAGGGCTGCAGCCCGGACAACGCGGCGATGGAGGGCTTCTTCGGCCTGCTCAAGAGGGAGTTCTGGCACGGCAGGGACTGGTCGGGCTGGACCCCCGCCCGCTTCATCGAGGAGCTCGGGGGCTGGATCGGCCGATACAATACGGAGAGGCGCAGCGATGCGCTCGGTGGCCGCACGCCGGCCGAGTTCCGCTCTGCGCTGGGAAGGGCCACGTAACGGTCCAAGAAATCGTCCGCAGTCCCCATTCTTGCCCCTTTGGGGCGGCTTCTTGTTGGGGCGTGCCTGCCCCAAACCCTGCCAGGAGCGAGTGCAGCAAACTGGAAGTTTAAATTAGTCTTTGCAAATAACCTTTGAACCTTCACCATCAATTACAATTCCCTGACGATTGTTAATTGGGCATATATTCAAATCCGAAAACTCAGTTATTATTTTTCGGTAACTTTCTTAAATGGTGCTGTAAGAAAATGCGGAAGAACATAGAAATCAATCAAATTAAGCCCTGCATCATCTTCTTGTGAGTAGTCCTCCGGCTTTTCATCCATTTGCTCGATATATTGGATGCTTGGAGCGCATACAATCGCACCTGCCGATTCACCAATCATCAGTTTTCCCTTTGCCAATTCTTTCTTCAGCAGCTCATCCGTTCCCGTTTTACGGAGCTGGTCTATAAGGAAAAAAGAATTTCCGCCGGTAAAATAGATCACATCCGCATCTTCAAAAAGAGACTGTATCGTTGAATAAGCCTCCGTTGAAATATCAATTTCAGTTACGATTGCTCCCAACTTTTTGAATAATTTTCGAGCCGAGCCGACATAACCGGTGTAGCCTTCACGCAGCGAAGCTGTTGGAATAAATGCGACTTTTTTATTTTCAATTTCTTCCTTTATCAGACTTCCTACACTTGAAAAGTGCGAACATAAAAACATTTTCATCAATATTCTCCTTTATATATAAATTCTTATTTGTTGAACTAAGCCGTGTATACCATACTCACCAATGAAAGAACGCCCTGATATAGCGTAATTTGCTGTTTTCCTGCGTATGTGCGTACACACTCCACAGGAATTCTAAGGGCCCTGCCCCCTTAGCACACGCACTTTGGAACAAAGTCTAGTGTGTTACGCCTTGCCAGAGGTGTACAGGCTCCCGGTACGCACGTACGCAGCAATTGCCATCAATGCGCCATATAAGTGGCGATCAAGTTCGCATAAAGCGACCTTGGTTCCGCAAAACAAAAGGCAGGATACCATCACCACGATGGTACTCTGCCTCTGTTCGTTTCTGTTTACCGTTCCGAGTGGTCCTTCCGCAGAATTACCGATAAACAAAAAACGTACCCGGACCCTTTCTCGTATAGAATCGGGTTCGAGTGCGAACTGAATGTTGAAGCAATAAAAAACCACCACAAATGAACTGCGTCCCCTTTGTGGTGGTT
The DNA here is from genome assembly GCA_025993015.1 of Coriobacteriaceae bacterium. Lineage (NCBI taxonomy): Bacteria > Bacillati > Actinomycetota > Coriobacteriia > Coriobacteriales > Coriobacteriaceae > Coriobacteriaceae bacterium. The sequence continues at coordinate 2,373,499 of DAJPFV010000001.1, read as the reverse complement.
TTGGGTTAGGCCTATAGCGTGCGGCCGTAGGCGTTGGCGGCCTTGATGGCGGCGGCGAACTTTTCGTCGGTGAAGGGCTCGGGGTTTCCCTGCTTCCACTCGTTGGTGGCGTGCGCATACTCGCACAGGGCCGGGATATCGGACTCGGAAAGCCCGACCTGCTCAAGCGTCACGGGCAGCCCCATCTGCTTGTTAAAGGCAGCGTAGCGCTTAAGGTTCTCGGTGTCGCCCGTGTAGGCGAACAACACGAGCACGCCCAGGCTCACGACCTCGCCGTGCAGGTAGGTGCCCTCACGCGGAATGCTGCAAGTGGCGTTGTAGAACGCGTGCGCCACGCTCGAGTTGTAGTAGTAATCGTTTTGGTTGGTCAGGTTCGAGACATAGCCCGTGTTGACCACGATGTCGAGCGCGATCTGCTTGACGGCCTCGCTCGACAGGTCCTGGCGCACGTCCTCAAGACCCTGGACGCCATAGGTAAACAGCGGCTCGGAGCAGGTGTGGGCGAGTGCCAGACCAAGGCCTGCCGTGTGCTCCAGATTGCCGGCGCTCGTTGCGTACTCGACCTCGGGCTGCTTAGACAGGGCATCGCCTACGCCGGCCCAGAAATACTCTGCCGGTGCCTCGGCGATGATCTTGGGGTTGATGAAGATGTGCGCCGGTCGGTTGGGGTACGAATAGCCCTCGAGCGAGCCGTCGTCGTTGTACACGACGGCAATGGCGGTCGCGGCGGAGCAGTTGGAACAGATCGTCGGGACCGTAAAGACGATCTTCTTGAGCTCGATAGCTGCGGTCTTCACGGTGTCGAGCGCCTTGCCGCCGCCGCATGCGATAAGCACGTCAGCTTCCTGGCAGGCAGGGGAGTTTACGACCTTGGCGATATTTGCGCGCGTACTGTTGGTGCCGTAGACGCGCGTCTCCAGAATTTCGACGTCGGTACCCGCCAGCGCAGCTTCGATACCGGGAAGTGCTGCGGCCAGTGCCCGCTTGCCACCGATGATCGCGACCTTCTTCGCCCCGTACTCGGCCAATGCGGCGGGCAACTCGTCAAAGCAGTCCTCGCCGACGGTATAGTCACTCATTCCAATCGTGCGCATGGCAACCTTCTTTCGCTCGATAAAGTACTTTCAGGTATTTTGCTCCAAGGCGGCTGCATCAGTCGCGAGAATTTCAAACCAAAATTCCGAACGTATAAAACCAGTGTTGAGGGTTTTTCGCCGACGCGGAACGTGCTAGCATACTCCGCATAAGCGTTGATGGGGACGAGTAGTCGGCCGTCCGCATGCCACAGAGAGCGGGGAGCGCTGAGAACCCGTGCATGCGACCGATGAAAATCACCCCGGAGCTGCGGTCCCAACGGACGTGCCGCGCAGGTTCGTCTTAGTAGACATCGCCGAGATGGTCGTCGATACAGGCCAGCCGAGTAACGGATGCGAGCGCGCGGCGACGCGGGTGAGGGCATCTAAGCTGGGTGGTTAAGCGAAGAGCTTTTGCGGGTACCCTGCCCGTTTTGTGGCGCTTCGTCCCAGCTTGCAGGGACGGGCGCTTTTTTGGTGCCCAGAGGGCGTGCGCGCCCATGACAAGAAAGGGGTACCGTGGCAAACGAGTACAAGCAGACGATGAATCTGCCAAAAACCGGATTTCCCATGCGTGCCGGTCTTTCCAAGTCCGAGCCCAAGCGACTCAAGGACTGGCAGGACAACAAGGTCTACGAGCAAGTTCTGAAGAAGAACGAGGGTCACAAGAAGTTCGTGCTGCACGACGGCCCTCCGTACGCGAACGGCCCGATCCACATCGGCCACGCTATGAACAAGATCTCCAAGGACATGATCAACCGTTACTGGATGATGCAGGGCTGCGAAGTTCCCTATGTCCCCGGTTGGGACTGCCACGGCCAGCCGATTGAGCATAAGGTCGAGGAGAAGCTCGGCACCGAGAAGTTCAACCAGACCTCCACGGCTAAGATCCGCGAGCTTTGCAACAAGTTCGCTGTCGAGAATATTGAGCTGCAGAAGGCCGGCTTCCGCCGCCTGGGCGTTCTCGGCGATTGGGACAACCCCTACCTGACGCTCTATCACCAGCATGACGCTGCCGACATCGAGGTCTTCAAAGCCATGTTCGACAAGGGTATGATCTATCGCGGTCACAAGCCCGTCCACTGGTGCAAGCACTGCCACACCGCACTCGCCGAGGCCGAGATCGAGTACTCCGATGAGACGAGCCCGTCCATCTTCGTGCGCTTTGAGTTGACCTCCAAGCCCGCCGGCCTCGAGAACTTCGACGGCCCGGTCGACTTTATCATCTGGACGACCACGCCGTGGACCATCCCCTCCGACCAGGCCGTTTCCCTCAAGCCCGGCGCCGCCTACGTCGCCGTTGAGCACGATGGGCGTGCCGAGGTCATGCTCGAGGACCTGGCTCCCAAGTGCTGTGAGGAGTTTGGCTGGGAGTACACCCCGGTCATGGTCGACGGCAAGCCCTACGTGGTTCCCGCCGAGACCTTCCACCACATCCACTACAAGCAGCCGATCTTTGACGGCGTTGAGGGCGTGGCGCTGCTGGCCGATTACGTCGGTGTCGACGACGGTACCGGTATCGTCCACAACTCGCCCGGCCACGGCGTCGACGACTACTTCGCCTGCCTTAAGGAGGGTATCACCGACATTTGCATGCCGGTCGATGACGACGGTAATTTCTACACCGGCGAGGAGTTTGGCACCGGTGGTCCCTTCAGCGGTATGGATACCGATGAGGCCAACCCGCACATCATCGAGTTCCTGCGCGAGCGCGGCACCCTGGTTCTTGAGAAGAAGATCACGCACAGCTATCCGCACTGCTGGCGCTGCAAGCACCCGGTGCTCTTCCGTGCCACCGACCAGTGGTTCGTCTCGATGGACAAGACGGGTCTGCGCGAGCAGGCTGGCAAGGAGGTCCGCGAGAACGTCAAGTGGTATCCGGCCCACGCGGCTAACCGCATTGGCGCCATGGTCGAGCAGCGTCCCGACTGGTGCATCAGCCGTCAGCGCAACTGGGGCGTGCCTATCCCCAGCTACACCTGCGCCGACTGCGGCGAGAAGGTCATGAACGACGCTACTCTCGACGCCGTCATCAAGCTCTTCCACGAGAAGGGCTCCGACGCCTGGTTCACCGACGCTCCCGAGAGCTACCTGGGCGAGGCCTGCGTCTGCCCCAAGTGCGGCGGCCATCACCTCAAGGCCGATAAGGACATCCTCGACGTGTGGTGGGACTCCGGCGTCTCCTGGAAGGCCGTCTGCGAGTATCGCCCCGAGCTGGAGTATCCGGCGGACGTGTATCTCGAGGGCTCCGACCAGCACCGCGGTTGGTTCCAGAGCTCGCTGCTCACCTCGGTGGGCGCCAACGGCCACGCTCCGTATAAGGCGGTCGTCTCGCAGGGCTTCACGCTCGACGGCCAGGGCCGCAAGATGTCCAAGTCGCTCGGTAACGTCATCGACCCCAACAAGGTCTGTGACGAGATGGGTGCCGACATCATCCGTCTGTGGGTTGCATCTGTCGATACCAGCTCCGACGTTTCCATCGACCACGAGATCCTCGCTCGTACGTCCGATGCCTACCGTCGTTTCCGCAACACGCTGCGCTTCCTGCTCTCCGAGCTCGAGGGCCAGTTTGAGCCCGAGACCGACGGCGTCGCCTTTGCCGACCTGTTGCCGCTCGACAAGCTCATGGTTGCCCGTCTGACCCAGGTCCAGGCCGAGGTCGACGACGCTTACTCTTGCTACGAGTTCCCGCGCGCTTACCGTGCGCTCTACGACTTCGTGGTTACCGAGCTCTCCAACGTGTATCTCGACGCCCTGAAGGACCGTCTGTACTGTGAGAAGCCCGGCTCGCTCGAGCGCCGCAGCGCCCAGACCGTGCTGGCCGAGCTCTTCTCGATGCTCATGCGCGATCTGCAGCCGATCCTGTCCTACACGGTTGACGAGGCCATGGCCTATGCGCCCGCCGGCTGCGTCGATCACCAGAAGTACGCCGCGCTGCTCGATTGGTACAAGTCGCCCATCACGGTCGACGAGGCCAATGAGTTTGAGGGTGTGCTCGAGGCTTCGCTCGAGCTCCGTAGCGCCGTGACCAAGTCCCTTGAGGATGCCCGTTCTGCCGGCACCTTCACCAAGAGCCAGCAGGTCCGCGTCAAGGCGGTCGTTCCCGCCGAGATGTACGCGCTGCTGACCGGTGATAAGGCCGTCGACCTGGCCGAGTTCTACATCGTTTCCGATGTTGAGCTGACCCAGGGCGAGGAACTCTCCGTTGCCATCGAGGCAGCCGAGGGCGAGTGCTGCGACCGTTGCTGGAACTACCGCACCACCGTCGGCGAGTACAACGGCCACGCGCATATTTGCAAGCGCTGCGCCGACGCTTTGTAGGTTACGGCGTTCCTAGAACGCCGTAACCTACCGACGCTGCAAACGCCCCTAAGCGGCAATCTGACGTTCAATCGTCGGTCGCGTACCAAAGTACGCTTCCCTCCTCTTTCACGTCACCTTGCTCGCTTAGGGACGTTTTCGCTGTTGGTGACGAAAACGCGGCGTTTCCATTGCTGGAACTAAAGGCTTTCTTTCGACTTGCGTTCTTAGTCGAAAGCTATTAAGCGACATTCCGTTATTCGGGATGTCGCTTTTGTTTTGTGCTGGTTATTTCGCTAGCGTTGGAGAATATGCTGCGCGTTTGGCGCTTGTCACTATAAGATGGTGACTTGCGTTAAACGGAATTCGAGTTCTTGAGGGTAGGGGATTTCTTTGGGTCGTACTGGGGATATGACGCCGGCTTTGCGTTGGCGGTTGGGTGTTGCTGGTGGCGTGGCGTTCGCTGTGCTGCTTGTTGACCAGCTGACCAAGTTTGCGGTTCGTTCCGTGGGCGATGCCCTGCATATGACCGTTATCCCCGGCGTGATCGATTTCGTGTTCGTTCGCAATATCGGAGCCGCCTTTAGCATGGGCGAGGGCCATGGCATAGCGTTTGCCGTACTGGCGCTTGCGGTTATTATCGCCATTGCCGTGTACCTGGTTCGCGCGCCTCAACTCGCTCGCCTGGAGGTCGTGGGCATGGCTATGGTTGCGGGCGGCGCCATCGGCAACGCGATCGATCGCTTGGCCATGGGCTTTGTAACTGATTTTATTGCTGCTACCTTCATTGATTTCCCTGTCTTTAACGTTGCGGACATCGGTATTACCGTGGGTGTCGTATTTTCCCTCGTTGGTTACATGTTTTTGAGCCCTGCCGCTCGCGAGGTCGATGCGACTGCCGAGCTCAATGCCCGTGATGAGGCCCGCGCCAAGCGCAAAGCCAAGCAGCGTGGGGAGCGTGCCCGCAAGATTCGCGAAAGGAATGAGCGTTAATGGCCGACATTCATATTCTTGTTGCCGACGATTGCTCTGGCCAGCGTCTCGACGCCTTTCTGGGTGCCAACGACGGCTGCCCCACGCGCTCTGCCTGCGCGCATCTGATCGAGGGCGGCGCCGTAATCGTGAACGGCGAGACCTGCCTATCAAAAAAATATGCTGTGCGCTCCGGTGACCGCATCTCGGTCGACCTGCCCGAGCCGCATGATCCCACTGATGTGATTCCCGAGGCCATCCCCCTCGATATCCGTTACGAGGACGACTACCTCATCGTGCTCTCCAAGCAGCGCGGCCTGGTGTGCCATCCCGCCCATGGCCACGAGAGCGGCACGCTTGCGAACGCTCTGGTCTACCACTGCGGCATTGACCATCTGGGTACCGTGCAGGGTGAGGACCGCCCCGGCATCGTGCATCGTTTAGATCGCGATACCTCGGGCCTCATGCTTGCGGCAAAAGACGACGACACGCAGCGCGCGCTCCAAAATCTCATTCGCACGCGCACGCTCGATCGTCGCTATATCACGCTCGTTCACGGACATATCGCTATGGATGAGGGCACCATTAACACCGGCATTGCCCGTTCTACGCGTGACCGTGTCAAGATGGCGGTTTCGGACGATCCTTTCGCGCGCCAGGCCATTACGACCTTTAAGGTCCTCGAGCGCTTCGATTCCACGCGTTTTGACGACGGCTATACGCTCGTCGAGTGCCACCTGTTTACGGGCCGCACACATCAGATTCGCGTGCATATGCGCCATATCAACCACGCCTGCGTGGGCGATCCGCTCTACGGCAAGTGCGATGCACGCGCCGATCAGGGTCTGACCAGGCAATTCCTTCATTCCTGGCGTGTTGCATTCGACCATCCCGTGACGGGGGAGCGCATTGAGTGCCGCGACGAGCTACCGTGGGATCTCGCCGCGGTTCTTGACGACCTGGCCCCGCGCTCGCTTGGCCGCACCGCTGCCGGCGACGAAATCGTTCCGCAGCTCGGTCTGCTCGAAGCCTAGCCAGTATTAGGTGGTTTCTTGAACTCGGTAAGCCTGCGGTAAGATATACGGTTGTTTACGTAACGCGTTGCTGGGAGCCTGCATGCTCGCCTTTTTACAAACCAACACACCCATCGTGATCTTCAACCAGATTGTCGTCACGCTGCTCACGGTCTGCTTTCTGTACCAGGTGGTCTTCTTTGTCATTGGCGCTCTTCGTGGCGAGGTCGCGCCTCCCAAGGCCAAAAAACTCCATCGCTATGCTTTCTTTATCGCGGCGCATAACGAGGAGGCCGTGATTGCCAATCTCGTTCGCTCCATCAAGGACCAGGATTATCCGTCCGAGCTCATCGAGGTTTTCGTGGTCGCCGATGCCTGCACCGACAACACGGCGCAGCTCGCGCGCGAGGCCGGTGCCATTGTTTACGAGCGCAATGACCTGGCCCGCAAGGGCAAGAGCTGGGTCATGGACTTTGGCTTCGACCGCATTCTCAACGAGTATCCCGACACGTTTGAGGGCTACTTTATCTTCGATGCCGACAACGTTATCTCCCGCGATTACGTTTCCAAGATGAATGATGCCTTTGACCAGGGCTTCCATGTGGTCACGAGCTATCGCAATTCCAAGAACTTCGGCAGCTCGTGGATCTCGGCAGCTAATGCTACTTGGTACCTGCGCGAGGCGCGCTTCCTCAACAACGCGCGCAATATCTGCAAGACGTCCTGCGCTGTTTCGGGTTCGGGTTACCTTATCTCGTCAAGCGTTATCGAGGGCATGCACGGTTGGCAGTTCCATACGCTGACCGAGGATATTCAGTTCACCACGTTCTGCGCCATTCACGGCATTCGCATCGGTTATGCGCCTGCGGAGTTCTTTGACGAGCAACCCGTGACGTTCAAGGCATCCTGGAAGCAGCGTATGCGCTGGACCAAGGGCTTCTACCAGGTCTTTTTTACCTATGGCAAGCATCTTGTCAAATCGACGTTCCGCTATCATCGCTTTGCCGCGTACGACATGTTTATGACCATCGCTCCGGGCATGCTGCTGTCCCTGATCTCCATGCTCGCCAACGCGACGTTCCTGATCGTGGGCGGTCTTTCGCATGGTTTCTTGGCTACCGAAGTCGAGATGCAGGCGTGCGCCGCTTCGCTCATTATGACCTTCGCCATGATGTATCAGACGTTCTTTATCCTGGCGCTGCTCACGACTATCTTTGAGTACAAGCACATTCACTGCGCGCAAAAGTGGCGTCTGGTTACTAACCTGTTTACCTTCCCGATCTTTATGTTCAGCTATATCCCCATCACGGTGGCTGCGCTGTTCCTGAAGGTCGACTGGGTGCCGACGCAGCACGCCGTCAACGTCACCCTTGACGAGGTCATGCAAGGCGCCAAATAATCACCACCAAAACCACCACAAAGGGGACAGGCACCTGTGTGGTGGTTTTTGTTTTTGCGATGTAACTCGAGGAGGCGTTCGATGGTCTATATCCCGTTTTGGTTGTTTGCTATTGCTGGCGCCGTTATCGATGCTCGTGATCGGCGGTTCCCGAATTCGCTTGCCGGCGCGTGTGCGGTGGCGGCGTTAGCGGGTGTTTGGTTCGATCTCGGTTTGAACACAGCGCTTGACCACGCAGGTCTTGCCGTCATCGTGTATCTTGCTCTCGTGCTGACTGAGTCCTTCTGGCGTCGTCTTCGCCAAACCCCGGGCATCGGCATGGGAGATGCTAAGGCACTTTTCGCGCTTTGCACGCTCGACCCTATGGGTGGCATCGTGGCATTTGCCGCTGCGCTCCTGGTTCTTGCCCTCTCCTGCCTCATCACGAAATCGCGCTCTCTGCCATTGCTCCCGTTTTTGGTGCCGATTTTTGCCATAATCGAGGTCGTGGGCTGCACTTTGTAACCGATTGCGCATCCTTCTTAAGGAGCATGCCATGGCAATTAATCAAGAAACGGCCGTCATTAAGGCGCGCATGGACCGTATTCCCTCGGCGTTGTCGTCCGAACTTGTCGAGCGCATTTCCGCCGATCGTGCTTCGGGGCATGTCAACCCGTATCGTTGCAACGACGATCAGGTCATTCGTCGTATTGATCGCGCCGCCGACAAAGGCACGCTTATGCGTCCGGCGTTTATGCGCGATACCGAAAAGATACTTCATCTTCCGGCGTACACCCGTTATGCAGGCAAAACGCAGGTCTTTAGCTTCCGTAGCAATGATGATCTTTCACGCCGCGGTTTGCACGTACAGCTTGTCTCCCGCATTGCGCGCGATATCGGTCGCGCCCTGGGGCTCAATTGCGATCTGATCGAGGCGATTGGCCTGGGTCACGACTTGGGACACACGCCTTTCGGCCATGCCGGCGAGCGCTTCCTCAACGATATCTTTCATGAGCGTACGGGGCGTTATTTTTTCCATAACGTGCAGTCGGTCCGCGTGCTCGACGCGTTGTATGGCCGCAACGTGTCGCTCCAGACGCTCGACGGCGTGCTATGCCATAACGGCGAGTACGAGCAGCGTGTGTTTGAGCTCTCGGACATGGGCTCCTTTGACCAGTTTGACCAGACGGTTGAGGATTGCATTGCCACGGGCTATAGCGCAATTGAGCATCTGCGTCCCATGACGCTCGAAGGCTGCGTGGTCCGCATCTCTGATATCCTTGCCTACGTTGGGCGCGATCGCCAAGACGCCATTGCGGCGGGCCTGCTTTCGCCCGACGCTTTTGATGATGGCCGGGGCGGTGCCTACAACAGTTGGATCCTCACGCATGCCTCCATCGATATCGTTGAGCACAGTTATGGTAAGCCGCGCATCGAGATGAGCGAGGACCTGTTTGAGGAAATTCGCCGAGCCAAGCACGAGAACTACGAGAAGATCTATAGCAAGGGCGGTATCGAAGGCGATTCCGAGGCGGAGCTGCGCGAGGCATTCGAAAAACTCTACGACCGTTGCCTGCAGGATATAAACGAAGGCGACGAGTCCTCCTACATCTTTAAGCACCACATTTCGCGCATTGAGCAGCAGCTTTCCTACTACGATCGCACCTATGCATGGCAGGACGATAAAGATCAGACCGTAGTTGATTACATTTCGAGCATGACGGATGGCTATTTCTGTGAGCTCACGAGCAAGTTGTTCCCGGGATTGAAGTTTCCGCATCGTACCTATATTAACGAACGGTAGTTCGTATATATTCGGTATACTGTTAGCAGATGACGACTTTGATTGATGCACGGGATGGCTATGGACGACCTTTTTTCTGCTTCGACGCGCGAGCGTTCCTTTCAGAATGCGCCGCTTGCGGTGCGCATGCGCCCCAATTCGCTCGACGAGTACGTGGGCCAGCAAAAGGCCGTCGGTAAGGGTTCATGGCTGCGTGCCGCGATCGAGCACGACGTGCTTTCGAGCGTGATTCTGTACGGGCCTGCCGGTACGGGCAAGACGACGCTGGCCCACATTATCGCCAACCATACCAAGAGCGAGTTTGTCGAGGTCAGCGCCGTCACGGGTACCGTGAAGGACCTGCGTCGTGTGATTGATGAGGCCAAGACGCGCCTGAATACGTACGACCGCCGCACCATTCTATTCATCGATGAGATTCACCGCTTCTCTAAGTCGCAGCAGGATGCCCTGCTGCATGCAGTTGAGAACCGTACCGTCATTATGATTGGCGCTACGACGGAGAATCCGTACTTCGAGGTCAACTCGGCGCTGCTCTCACGTGGTCGCGTCGTGGAGCTTGAGCATTTAAAGGACGAGGATATCGCCATGCTTATCGAGCGTGCGCTCGAGGCACCTCAGGGCCTGAACGGCAAATTCTCGGCCGATGAGGATACGGTTAAGACCATTTGCACGCTGGCAGCGGGTGACGCTCGCTCGGCGCTCACGACGCTTGAGCTTGCGAGCGAGATTGCCGTCACGCGTCCCGATACCGAGGGAACGCCAGCGCCTGCGGCGGGGGAGCGCTATCCCATCACCGTGGATGACGTGAAGATCGCCAACCCGCGTCGCGGCTTTACGTATGACAAAAACGGCGACATGCACTACGACATCATCAGTGCGTTTATTAAGTCTATGCGCGGTAGCGACCCCGATGCCACGATCTATTGGCTCGCGCGCATGATCGATGCTGGGGAGGATCCTAAGTTTATCGCTCGCCGCATTATGATTCACGCTTCTGAGGATGTTGGCAACGCCGACCCGCAGGCGCTTTTGGTGGCGCATGCTGCCTTTAAATCTGCTGAAGTTATTGGCTATCCTGAATGTCGCATTAACCTTGCACAAGCTGCGCTCTATGTGTGCTTGGCGCCCAAGTCCAATGCGTGCGAGGCCTCGATCGATGCGGCGCTAGCCGATATCCACAGCAGTGGTCTTCGCGAGGTGCCCAGCTACCTGCGCGATCGCCATCGCCCGGGCAGCGATGAATACGGTGTGTATAAGTATCCGCACGATTATCCCGAAGGCTGGGTCGATCAGCGCTATTTGCCCGAAGGCTTGGAACGCGGTGCATTTTGGCAGCCTGCCGGCCGCGGTTGGGAAGAATGGCGCGCAGAGCAAAGTGAACGCGACCGCAGCGGGAATGCACCGAAGTAGCTGCTGATAATTTTGTCCCACGTTGCTGCTCATGGCATGTTCGGTCCCCTTTGGGGTACCATGGAAACCGTCTGTATATCGATTCCTTTGGGAGGCTTGTATGAGTCCCATTCAAATCGCCCTGCTGCTGCTCGCTGTTGCCGGCGTGTGGGCCATCGTTGAGCTCGCGCTTACCCTGCGCAAGACCCGCACCGTTGTCGACTCGCTCGATAAGACCGTTAACGACCTCAACAACACCATCGCCGAGGCTCAGCCTGTGGTGGCAAAGCTCGATGGCGCTGTCGATGAGCTTACGCCGGCGCTTGCCCAGATGGAGCCGCTGCTTAAGTCGAGCAAGACGGCAGTTGATGCCCTTACCTCCAATCTCGTAGAGGTCGAAGCCGTGGTTCGCGACATTTCTGAGGTCACCGGTAGCATGGCCGAGGCCAGCAATGCTGTGTCGAGCGTGACTGATTCTGCGGCAGGTGCCGTGCAGAAACTCTTTAACAAGGTGAAGGCTCCCGCGGCCGACGCTGAGTGCAAGCTTTCCGCTGCCGAAGAAGCCGAGCAGCCGACCGAGCGTGTCCTGATTGGCGAAGCCGGGGACGATGTCGCTGCTGGTGACAATGATGCACAGAAGCCTGCTGCTAAAGCAGCCCAGTATTACACCTACACGCCCGCCGAGACCTCTGAGGAGTCCTGCGATGAGTAGCGAAGCAACTTGCCCCATTACGCTGACCGTTGCCGGCGACCCGCGTCTGGCGCGCCTTGTGCGCATGACGGCGGCAAATGTCGGTGCGCTCTGCTCCATGTCCGTCGATCGCATCGAGGACATTCGTATGGCTGCCGAGGAAGCATTTATTTTCGGCTGCACGGCTGTTGATTCCGATGACATCTCGATCAAATTCGATGTCGACGAATCTCACGTTGGCATGACCTTTACCTTTGGCGACCAGGCCACCGTCGACGAGGATGACCAGGCCGCTGTGTATGCCGAGCTCATTTTGGCGAGCGTGTGCGACTCCTACGAAAAGACTGCGGCGCCCCTGACGCTTTCCCTCGACCTCAAGGCGGATATCTAATATGACCGAACGTTCCCGGAGCGGTAAGACCGCTTGGGACAAGGAGAAAACCCGCGAGCTGTTTCGTCGCTATAAAGAGACCGGTGACCCGGACGCACGCGAGCAGCTCGTCATGTCCCACATGAACCTGGTAAGGTTTCTTGCCAACAAGTTTAAGAACCGCGGCGAGCCGCTCGATGACCTGATGCAGGTTGGTTATTTGGGCCTGCTCAAGGCTATCGACCGCTTTGACCCTGAGCGCGGACTCGAGTTCACCACGTTTGCCACGCCTACCATCTTGGGCGAGATCAAGCGTCACTTCCGCGACAAGGGCTGGAGCGTGCGCGTGCCCCGTCGCTTGCAGGAGCTCTCGGCCAAGGTCAACCAGGCTACCGATAAGCTCACCAACGAGCTACAGCGCTCGCCCAAGGTTGAGGAGATCGCTGAGTATCTAGATGTGACTGTCGATGAGGTCCTCGAGGCTATGGAATCGTCTTCGGCCTATACCTCGGTGCCCATCGAGGCTCCTGGTGCGTCCGATTCCGACGATGCCCCTTCGATTCTCGACCGTTACGCCGACGACGACAACGAGCTCGACTTTACCGATGACCGCCTGGTGATCGAGGAAGCCATCCGTGATTTCTCGCCGCGCGAGCGCGAGGTGATCGAGCTGCGCTTTGTGAAGGGCATGACCCAGATCGAGATCGCCAAGAAGCTGGGTATTTCTCAGGTGCAGGTTTCGCGTCTGCTGCGCCGCACGCTTAAGAAGATTCAGGACAAGATCGACCCCGACGGAGTGATGATTCGTTCATGAGTGAGCACCCCCAACAAACCGATCGCGTGCTGCGCGACACCCGCATTCTGACGCTGCGCATTTGGGCTGTTGTCGGCTGCATTGTTATTGCTGCTGTCATCTTTAACCTTATGGGCATCCTGGCACCGGTTATCGAGTTTCTCGCTGTTGGTTCCATCATTGCCTTTGTGATGTCCCCGATCACCAACTGGCTCGAGCACCATGGCGTGAATCGCGGCATCGGTTCGCTTATCGCGCTTATTGTTGTTGTTGCCGTGCTCGTCGGTGTCGTTTGTATCTTGTCGCCGATTCTCTTTGGTCAGATCATGGAAGTCCTGAGCCGCCTGCCCGAGCAGCTTCGTGTTGCGGGAGGCGACCTCAATGAGATGATCTCGCATGCCAAGACGCTCAACAACACGCCGCTCAAGGAGTATTTGGACGATAATCTTTCGTCGTTGGTTACCGTGGCATCGAAGTATGTGTCTCAGATCGCTGCCGAGCTTGGCCGCGGTGTGTTCCCGCTCATCACCAATACGGCTTCGCAGTTATTCGTGATCTTCCTTGGTCTGGTGCTTGCCTACTGGATGGCTTGCGACTACCCTCGCATGCACCACGAGATCTGCACCATCATCGGTCAGGAGAAGGAGACCTCGTACCGCTTTATGGTCGCCATCCTTTCTCGCTCTGTCGGCGGCTACATGCGCGGTATGGTCGTGACGTCTATCTGCGGCGGCATCTTGGCCTTTATCGGTTTTATGATCATCGGTCATCCGTATGCGGCGCTCATGGCTATCTTTACCGGCATCATGCATTTGGTTCCGGTCGTCGGTCCTTGGGTGAGCGCAGCAATCGCCACAGTGCTTGGTTTCATGTTCAGCCCCATGTTGGCGTTATGGACGCTCATCGTGACGATGGTCGCGCAAAACGTCACCGATAACGTGATTTCGCCCAAGGTTATGCAGAGCTCGGTGCAGGTGCATCCCATTATGAGCCTCACGGCGCTCGTTATTGGCTCAGCACTCATGGGCCCCATCGGTATGATTATTGCCATCCCGCTGTGTGCGGCCCTCAAGGGTATCTTCGTGTACTACTTCGAGAATGAGACCGGCCGCCAGCTTGTGGCCTATGACGGTGCCGTGTTTAAGGGCACGCCGTACCGCGATGCCGATGGCAACCCGGTCGCCGCCTACGACGCGCTCGGCGACGACACCTTCATCTATGAGTCCGAGCTCATCGGTAACGAGACTGCGCCCGAGGCCCAGGCGATGCCTAAGCCCGAGTTCGATAATCCCTGGATCAAGCTCTCGGGTTTGCAACCCGATTCCACGGGCTTCTTCAAGAACCCCTTTGCCAAGGATGACGATTCCAACACGGACGACACCAAAACCGGCATCGACGGCTCCATGGACGATTCGGATTCTAAATAGGTTCTATTAACGTTTCTTGAAGTTGTAAATGACAAGAAACGCGACCAAAGCGATTGATAAGGGGCCGGCTACATAGAAAAAGAGAACGTCAATTGCGCGTAGAGTGTAATAAGCCTTATCGCCGGACATTACTGCATACAATACGTAGCCAAATGCTGGTTGGTTTGCGTACCAGCAGGAGAAGGCCAAGAGCGCTAAAAGTGCTAGTACCAGAAGTGCATTCAGGACAAATCGTTTACTTTTCATCGATCGCTCCTTCCGGGTGACTCTTATATGTAATTCTACAGCAGTCCTTTTTCAAAGGATCGCACAGTACTGAATAACGTGCACTTTCGCTGGAGGGTCGCTGTTTGGCGGCCCTCTTTTTTGCATGGGCGCGGCGGGATGGTAATATCGTTACGTTTGAACTGTTTCGATGTGAAACCGAGGAGATTCCCTCTATGAGTGCTGACTACCCGTCAATGACTACGGCCGAGATTCGCTCCAAGTTCCTCAACTTCTTTGAGGAGCGCGGTCTTAAGCTCTATCCTTCTTCGTCCCTCGTCCCCGACGATCCTTCGCTGCTGCTTGCCAACGCCGGCATGAACCAGTTTAAGGAGTACTACCAGGGCAAGAAGACCATGAAGGAGATCGGCGCGATTTCCTGCCAGAAGTGCGTCCGCACCAACGACATCGATTGCATCGGCGAGGACGGCCGTCACCTGTCCTTCTTCGAGATGCTCGGCGATTTCTCTTTTGGCGGCGTTTCCAAGCAGCAGGCCTGCGCTTGGGCCTTTGAGCTCATTACCAAGGAGTTCAAGCTGCCGCTTGACCGCCTGTACTTCACCGTCTTTACCGAGGACGACGAGACCCACGATGTGTGGCGCTCCCTGGGCGTTGCCGAGGATCACATCTCCCGCCTGGGCGAGGACGACAACTTCTGGGCCGCTGGCCCCACCGGCCCCTGCGGTCCGTGCTCTGAGATCTACTTTGATATGGGCGAGGAGGTCGGCTGCGGCAGCCCCGACTGCAAGCCTGGCTGCGACTGCGACCGCTTCTTGGAGTTCTGGAACCTCGTCTTTACCCAGTACGACCGCCAGGAGGACGGCTCCATGCCGGAGCTGCCGCACCGCAACCTCGATACGGGTATGGGCCTGGAGCGCATGGCCGCCATCATGCAGCATAAGACCGCCAACTACGACGGCGATCTGATGCAGCACCTCATCAAGCTGGGCGAGGAGATCAGCGGTAAGACCTATGACGCCGATGATTACTCCGGTGCTAGCCGTTCTCTGCGCATCATCGCCGACCACTCCCGTGCCGTCGACTTCATGATCTCTGACGGCATCCTTCCCGGTAACGAGGGTCGCGAGTACGTCCTTCGCCGCCTGCTCCGTCGTGCCGTGTTCCACGGTCGCCTGCTGGGCATCGAGGGCGCCTTCCTGACCAAGTTCATCGACGAAGTCAACGCTCAGATGGGCGAGGCCTATCCCGAGTTGCTCAAGAACGTCGCCCTCGTCAAGGGTATCGTCGCCTCCGAGGAGGAGCGCTTCTCCACGACGCTCGACAACGGCCGTGTTTACCTGGACGAGGCCCTGGCAGCGCTTGCCGAGGGCGCTGTGCTTCCGGGCGACGTTGCCTTTAAGCTGCACGACACCTTTGGTTTCCCCATTGACCTGACTGTCGAGATCGCCGGCGCTGCTGGCCACGACGTCGACATGGACGGCTTCACCGCCTGCATGGAGGACCAGAAGGCCCGCGCTCGTGCCAACGCCAAGGGCGATGCCTGGGGCAGCTTCAACGACGTGTGGGTCGAGCTTTCCGACAAGGTCGCCGCGACCGAGTTCGACGGCTATGACAACGATGCGATCGAGGGTGCCAAGGTTGTCGCCATCGTTCGCAACGGCGAGTCGGTCGAGTCCGCTGCCGCCGGCGAGGACGTCGAGGTCGTGCTCGACCGCACCCCGTTCTACGCCGAGATGGGCGGCCAGCAGGGTGACGCCGGCGAGCTTTCCGCCGAGGGCGTTGTTCTGACCGTTGCCGATACCAAGAACCACAACGGCCTGTATGCTCACGTCGCCCACATTGCCGAGGGCACGCTGGCCGTCGGTGCTACCGTGACCGCCGCGCTCGACGCCGAGCGCCGTGGCTTCCTGCGCCGCAACCACACCGCGACGCACCTGCTCGACGCCGCCCTTAAGCAGGTCCTGGGCGAGCACGTCTCCCAGGCCGGCTCGCTGGTGACGCCCGAGCACCTGCGCTTTGACTTTACGCACTTCGAGGCCCTGTCCTCCGAGCAGCTCAAGGCTGTCGAGGACCTGGTCAACCAGCAGATCTTCGCTTCCAAGCCGGTCGTGACCCGTGTCATGGGCATCGACGAGGCTAAGGCTGCCGGCGCTGTCGCCCTGTTTGGCGAGAAGTATGGCGACGTCGTCCGCGTTGTCTCCGTGGGCGCTGAGGACCAGCCGTTCTCCCGCGAACTCTGCGGTGGCACACACGCTGCCAACACCGCCGAGATCGGCCTGTTCAAGATCATTTCCGAGTCCTCCACGGGCTCCAATGTCCGCCGTATCGAGGCCGTGACCTCTAAGGGTGCCCTCGACTATATGGCCGACCGCCTGGCACTCGTTGACGCCGCCGCCGCTGCGCTCAAGTGCCGCGTGGATGAGGTTCCCGCTCGTGTGGAGAACCTGCAGGCCGAGCTGCGCGAGACGTCCAATAAGCTCAAAAAGGCTCTGACCGGTGGCTCCTCCGACGCCATCTCCAGCGCCATCGAGGGCGCCGTCGAGCTCGACGGCTATAAGCTCGTTGTCGCTGAGCTCCAGGGCCTTGAGGCTGCCGACCTGCGCAACGTATGGGATACCGTGCATCAGAAGGTCGCCGGCCCTGTCGCTTGTGTCGTCGCCAGCGTGACTGAGAAGGGCACTCCGGCCCTGCTCGCTGCCGGCTCTGATGACGCCGTCAAGGCCGGTTTCCACGCCGGTAACGTGATCAAGCAGATCGCGGGTCTGGTCGACGGTCGCGGTGGCGGTCGTCCCAACATGGCCCAGGCCGGTGGCAAGAATGCTGCCGGCATCGCCGATGCCCTCGCGGCCGCTAAGACCGCGCTCGGCGCCTAAGAATCTAAGAAGTCACTGTGGTTGCGCTCGCGCTGGACATAGGGGAGACCAGGATTGGCATCGCCGTCTCGAGCCGTGATGGCAAGATGGCGATGCCTGTCAAGGTGCTTCCGGCTGCCGAGGTCACCGGTATGGCCAAGACGTTCCGCTACCTGGTTGAGGACTATGAGCCCGACATCCTGGTAAGCGGACGTCCCCTGACCATGGCCGGTGAGCCCGGCCCTCAGGCCGAGCGCGTTGCCGCTGTGGCGCAAAAGATTGCCGACGAGCTCGATCTTCCGTTGGAGTTTGAGGACGAGCGTCTGTCCTCGCAAGAGGCCAAGCGTATCCTGCGCGAGCAGGGACTCAACGAAAAGCAGATGAGGGGCAAGATCGACATGATTGCCGCCAGCCTGTTTTTGCAGACGTGGCTCGATCGTAAAAACGAGGAGGTTTCGCATGCCTAGTGCTTCCGATCCGCGCCAGCCGAATCGTACACAGCAGCCGGCGTCGCGCCCTGCCCAGCCTGGCCAGCGTCCGGCACAGCCGACGCAGCGCGCAGCTCAGCCTGCCGCGCGCCCGGCGCAGTCCTTCTCTCGTTCGGCCCAACCTGTTCAACGGACGGGTCAGCAGCCTTCTGCTCGTTCGGTTCAGCATTCGGCTTCTCACGCGGTTCAGCAGCCCACTGCTCGTACGGCCCAGCCTGCAGGCGGCACCCGCTTTAAGCAGCAGGCACCTACCCAGCGAACGCAGGCCCCCCAATCGCATTCGCATCACGCTCGTGGTTCGCATGGCGTTGCTCCGGCGACCCGCTCGAGCTACAACACGCATGCTCGTCGCGGTGCTCAAAAGAAAAGCTCCCCGGTGCCTATGATTATCGGTGGCGTTGTTGCCGTGCTTGCGCTTGTCGCGATCGTTTTCTTTGTCGTGCCAGCCGTCAAGGGCTTCTTTGGCGGTGAGGGTGCGAAAGTCGTTGCAGGCCAGCAGGTTACTATCACGATTCCCGATGGTGCCTCGGGTGACAGCATCGCTTCGATTCTCTCCGAGAACCATATCGTAGAAAATCCCAAGGATTACTATGCGGCGGTGAAAAAGCTCAACGCCGATATGTCGCTCAAGCCTGGTGATTATTCGTTCACCACACTCATGGATGCGACCAAGGTTGTTCAGCAGCTCATGGAAGGCCCCAACGCGGGCTCCAATACGCTGACTATCCCTGAGGGCCTGACGGTCGATCAAGTCGCCGACCGTGTGGCCCAGGCCTACGACAGCATCTCTAAGGAAGACTTCCTCAACCAGGCCAAGGCCTCCAACTACGTGGACGACTATAGCTTCCTTAAGGGCGCCGCCAACGATTCGCTCGAGGGTTTCTTGTTCCCCAAGACCTATTCGCTGGGCGATTCGCCGACGGCCGATGACGTGATTCGCGCTATGCTCGATCAGTTTAAGACCGAGTACAAGTCGCTTGACTTTGCGAGCTGCGAAGCCAAGATCAAGGAACGCTACGGTGTGGAGATGTCCGACTACGACATCGTCAACTTGGCCTCTATCGTTGAGCGCGAGGGCCTCAACGCCGATCAACGTGCGCATGTGGCCTCGGTTTTCTACAACCGCCTTGCCGGCAAGCTCGACGGTCTGCGCTATCTCAACAGCGATGCGACTATGATGTATGTCACCGGTGGCGAGGTTACCGCCGACGACCTGCAGAGCGATAGTCCGTATAACACCTATAAGCATGAGGGTCTGCCGCCCACGCCCATCTGCTCTCCGTCGCTCGAGGCACTCAAGGCCACGCTTGAGCCGACCGACTCCGATGACCTGTATTTCTACATTACGCAGGACGAGGAGTACTTCTCGCAAACCTACGAAGAGCATCAACAGTCTTGGAATTAGCATGAGGATTTTTAGCCCCAAACGTTACGTTGCCTCGGTCGATCGCATCGACCTTAATACCCTGTGGGCCGACGGCAAACGCGCCATTCTGCTCGATCGCGATAACACCTTGGTGCCGCGCGACACCGAGCAGGTTCCCGCCGCGGTTTCCGCTTGGCTCGATGCCGCCCGCGCCAAAGGCTTTAAGCTGTGCATGGTGTCCAACAACTGGCATCGCGACCAGGTCATGAGCTCTGCACGCGAGCTGGGACTCGAGGCCATCAGCCACGCCATGAAGCCGGCGCCGTTTGCCCTCAAGGCGGGTCTTAAGCGCCTCGGCGCCACGGCCGACGAGGCGGTGCTGATCGGTGATCAGCTCTACACGGACGTGTGGAGCGGCAACTTCGCCGGCGTCGATACCATCCTGGTAAAGCCGCAGGCGACGCAGGACCTGTGGTATACGCAGATCTTCCGTATCTTTGAGCGCCGGGCCCTTCGCGACCTTCCCTGCGAGGAATAGGTCTCGCTATGTCCCAGCACACCAAACACGGCTGCGACCATATCTTCTTTATCGGCTTTTTGGGCGCGGGCAAATCGACGCTCGCGCGCAACGTCGGCACTATGTTCAAGCGGCGTTTTATCGATACCGACCGTCTGGTCGTGCGCCGTTGCGGCAAGTCGGTAACCGAGATTTTTCAGACCGAGGGCGAGGATCGTTTTCGCGAGCTCGAGACCTCGGCGCTCCGTTCGCTCCAAAGTGAGCGCAGCCTGTTGGTTTCGTGCGGGGGCGGCATTGTCGAGACGCCGGTGAATATTGAGCTGATGCACGAAATGGGTACGTGCGTGTACCTCGAGGGTGACTTCGAGGATTCGATTCGCCAGATTCGTCGGTCCGACACGCGCCCCGATTTTCGCTCTCCCGAGCATGCCGCGCGCCTGTTTGAGCATCGCCGTCCGCTGTATCGCCGGGCCGCCGACCTTACCCTTGATATTCGCAACAAGTCCTTCGAGGACGTTTCCTACCTTTGTGCCGAGATGCTTTTGGAGCGTGGGCTGCTATGATTCGCCGTCAACTGATCAATTTCCAAAACCGCAGCGTCGATGTCCGCGTCGGATTGGGCGCGTTCGATGAACTGTCGCGTATGTTTGCCTCGGCCGTGGGCAAGCCTAAGCGCGCGATGGTCGTTTGGAACACCGCCACATCTGAGCGTTTTGGTGAAGTCGTCGAGCATGCGCTGGTCGACGCCGGTTTTGCCGTGTCGCTGCTAGTCCTTGAGGTTTCGCCTGCTGGTGCCACGCTGGCCGATGCTGATGCTATCTTTGGCGCCCTGTCTGCCAACGGCGTTACCTGCGACGATCTGGTTGTCGCCGTTGGCGATGCCGCAACCTGCTCGGTTGTTAGCTGGTGCGCCAACCAGTGGTGCGGCCGAACCGAGTGCGCGCTGTTGCCGACGACCT
This sequence comes from Coriobacteriaceae bacterium, assembly GCA_025993015.1. NCBI lineage: Bacteria > Bacillati > Actinomycetota > Coriobacteriia > Coriobacteriales > Coriobacteriaceae > Coriobacteriaceae bacterium. Next base: position 2,352,882 of record DAJPFV010000001.1, on the reverse strand, counting down.
TTGACGCCATGCTCACGGTCGCGACGACCATGAAGCCGCTCGTCGCCTCGTCGGCCAATGCGCTTCCCGCTATCGCGTTCCGTCCCGAACCGGGCTTGGTCGTGTGTGACCTCGACCTTGTTCGTGAGGCGGACCCCGAGGACCTCAAGCTCGGCTTTGTGGTGCTTGTTGGCACCATGCTTTCGAGCAGTAAGTCCCGCTGGAATCAGTTTACTGAGACCGTCCCCGAGATTCTCGCGGGCGAGGAGGTCGCGCTCGTCAATGCCGTTCAATGGTCTCAGACTGCCCGTAAGGACGTACTGATGGCCACGAACCCGAGCGCTCGCCATGCGCTCGATTTTGGCAAGACGGGGGAGCGTACCCTGCGCGCCTGCTTGGGCGATGCCGCCTCGCAGGTCCCTGCCTATCAGCTGTTATCCGAGGGCATGCGCTTTGAGGCGCGCCTAGCACACGATGCCTGCGACTTCGATATCGACTATGTGTTTGATCTCGATGACTGCCTGGAGGACTTTGGCATCGAGGAGCTTGCCTTCGACTTGGAGCCTGCCGCATATATCGAGGAGTTCCGCAGACAGCAGTTTGTCCGCTCGAACCGCAGCATGCTGCCGCTGCCCGCGGCGCTCGGCGCCATTCGCCTAACGAGCGTCGAGGACGAGGTTCTTGAGCGCCATGCTCACGCCTACTTGGCTTCTCGTAAAGAACTTCTCTAAGATTTATTGACTTCCATCGTCTTTCGTATCATGTTGAGGGGCGGGTTTTCAATCGGTTGCGGATCGCATGCGATTCCGTCGTTCGGTTGAGACCCGTCCCGTCTATATTGAGACAACAAGAAAGGAATCTGCATGTCTGAGTTTGCTGCCGGTCCTGCCGGTCGTATCGAGCGTGTCCGTGCCCTGATGGTCGAGCGTGGCTACGACGCCATCGTGGTGCGCGACGAGGCCAACCTTCGTTGGCTTACGGGCGTGAAGGGCGTCTTCGACTACACCTTCGAGTTCCCGCACGCTGCGTTTATTACGGCCGACCAGTGCCTGTTCCACACCGACTCGCGCTACCTCAACAGCTTTGAGGAGAACACGCCAGCCGGCAGCCCCTGGGTCTACGACATGGATGAGGGCACCATCCCCGGTTGGGTCGCCGGCAAGATCGCGGCCAACAAATGCCGCGTCTGCGCTGTCGAGGACGATATGCAGATTAATTTCTACCAGGGTATTCAGCGCGGCCTGGAGGACCGTTCCGTCGCCTGTATGCTGCCGCTGATGCACGACGATATCCGCAAGATGCGCGCCATCAAGGACGCCGAGGAGATTGAGCTCATGCGCCATGCGCAGTCGATCACCGATGCCGCCTTCCAGCACATGCTCGGCTTTATTAAGCCCGGTATGACCGAGAAGCAGGTACGCAACGAGCTCGAGAACTTTATGTTCGCCAACGGTGCCGACAGCCTGGCCTTCGGTTCCATCGTCGCGAGCGGCCCCAACACCGCCAACCCGCATGCCGTGCCGAGCGACCGCGTGATCGAGAAGGGCGATTTCGTTCTTATGGATTACGGCGCGGGCTATTGCGATTACCGCTCCGACATGACGCGCACTGTCGTGATGGGCGAGCCCACCCAGGAGCAGCTCGACCTGTACGCACTCGTGCGCCGTACGCACGAGGAGTGCGTCGCCGCCATCCATCCGGGCGTTGAGGGCAACGACATCTTCAAGCTCTCCAAGAAGATCATCGGCGATGCCGGCTATGGCGATTACTATAACCATGGCTTGGGTCACGGCGTGGGCATCGACATCCATGAGCTGCCCAACTTTAACCGCAGCAAGAATATCATCGAGGTCGGCTCGGTTATCACCATGGAGCCCGGCGTCTACCTGCCCGGCGTGGGCGGCGTGCGCCTGGAGGACTACGGCGTGGTCACCGAGAACGGCTATGAGCCCTTCACCAAGACCCCGCACGACCTGCACGTTATCGACTGCTAGTTTACTTCAGTAGATAGTTTGGGGCGGGGCGTCCGGATTGATTCGGACGCCCCGCGTTCTCTTTTTATGCGCTCGCCGCAGGCGCCGTCTGCAAGTGTATAATTTCTGTCGTATGTAATTTGGACGCTTGTGCGTTCTGCCCATAACAAGAAAGGTCGCTATGCCTACCATTTCCACCGCCGACTTCAAGAACGGCCTCGGTCTCCGCATCAAGGACAAGGTCTACACCATCGTCGAGTTCCAGCATGTCAAGCCGGGCAAGGGCGGCGCGTTTGTGCGCTATAAGACCCGCGACATCAAGAGCGGCCGCGTCGTCGAGAACACCTGCAACGCCGGCACCAAGTTCGAGAGCGTCATGCTCACCACCCGTGAGTTCCAGTACCTCTACAACGATGGCACCGACTACATCTTCATGGACAACGAGTCCTATGAGCAGGTTCCCGTTCCCGAGGACATGGTGGGCGAGAACTCCAAGTGGCTGCGCGAGAACGACATCTGCCAGCTGCTCTTCGCCGACGATGAGCTCATGGGCGTGACCCCGCCGATGTTCATCGAGACCACCATCGTCCAGACCGACCCGGGCTTTAAGGGCGACACCGTCCAGGGTTCCACCAAGCCGGCCACGATCGACACCGGCGCTGTCATCCAGGTCCCCATGTACCTCAACGAGGGCGAGGTCATCAAGGTTGACACCCGCGACGGCAAGTTCGTCTCCCGCGTCTAGCAACCAACTCTTCTAGGAGGACTTATGCCCCAGGAAATCAAGATTGACGGCATCGGGATTTCGCCCGATGTTCTGACCGCCATCGTCTCGCGCGCCGTGTCGGATGTCGAGGGCATCGCCTCCGTTGGCGTCAAGGACCTTGCCACCAACCTTGTCTCCATGATGCTCTCGTCCAAGGCCCCGGCTTCTGAGCCGGCGGTCGAGGCCGAGGTCGTCGGCGACAAGCTCGCACTCACCGTGCGCGTCGTGGTGTTCTTTGGCTATCCGTTCAAGAAACTCGCCGAGGCCGTTCGCGCTGCCGTGGTCGCCGCCATCGATGCCCAGGTTGGCGTTGAGGTCGAGCGCGTTGACGTTTGCATCGACGGCCTCGTTTTCCCCAAGGAGTAACCTTTGAGCCTTAAGGTTTATCGCGGGCGTACGCTTGCCCGCAGTCAGGCGCTGCAGCTGCTGTTCCAGGCCGAGGCCACGGACAGCCCGCTCGAGCGCGTCCTCGAGGGTGATTTCCTGATCTCGAAGGGTCCCCTCGATCCCTATGCTCTGGAGCTGTGCCGCGGTGCCTACGAGCATATCGACCGCATCGACTGTGCTCTGCGCTCCGTTGCCAAGAACTGGGATCTTATGCGCATGCCCGGCGCCGACCGCAACCTGCTGCGTATCGCCGTTTACGAGATGCGTTTCCTCACCGACGAGGAGGTCTCGGACGCCATCGTGATCAACGAGGCCGTTGAGCTTGCCAAGGCCTATGGCACCGACCAGTCCGCGTCGTTCGTCAACGGCGTGCTGGGTAAGATCGCTCGCAGCGAGGAGCTGCCGGGCGAGGACCTATACCAGGAGCTGCTGGCCGAGGATCGCGCTCGCGAGGAGGCACAGGCTGCCGAGGCTGCCGCAAAGGTTGCGGTTGCTCAGGCCGAGGCCGGCGTTCTCGACGAGGACGCTGAGGTCGCCGAGGCCGAGACCGGTACCGTCGAGGAGTAGCCATGCCAGAGGGTTCCGTCCGCAACTTCGACGAGATTTCGGACCGCTTGGACCAGATCATAGCTACCGTTCGCTCTAAGGATACGTCCTTGGAGCGTTCGCTCGATCTGTTTGACGAGGCGATTGAGCTGGGCTCCCGTGCGGTCGACATGGTCGACAAGTTTGAGCTGACGCCGCGTGAGGCCGACAAGCTCGAACAGGAATACGATGAGGATGCGGCAAACGAATCCCAGGATAGCTAGGCCGCATCTCCGGATACGAATGGTTGATGGCATTCATGAAACGCGTGCGTCTTGATGACGAACTGATTTCACAGGGCATCTGCGCCGATCGCGCGGATGCCCTTCGCACTCTTATGGCCGGCTTGGTCTCGAGTGGCGGTGAGCGCTTGACTTCGCCGGGCCTTAAGGTGATCCCGGGGCTGCCGCTGCATGTGAAGGGGCGCATTCCCTATGTTGGCCGCGGCGGTCTTAAGCTCGAAGGCGCGCTTGATGCGTTTGGCATCAATCCGACGGGCCTTGCCTGTCTGGATGTGGGCTGCTCTACCGGCGGCTTTACCGATTGCCTGCTCAAGCGCGGAGCTGCGACCGTTGTCTCGGTGGACGTGGGTCGCGCCCAGTTCGATTGGTCGTTGCGCCAGGACGATCGCGTGACGCTGCATGAGCGCACAAACGTGACGCAGCTGCCTGAGCTTGGCTATGCCGGCACTATCGACCTGGCTGTGTGTGATGTCTCGTTTACCAGCATCGCGAACATTATCGATGCGGTACTGGCGTGCCTGGCGCCTACGGGTGCATTCTGCACGCTCGTAAAGCCGCAGTTTGAGGCTCCGGCGGCGCTGGTTGGCGAGGGCGGCATTGTGACCGATTCCGCCGTGCGCCGCGATACACTCGTGGCGGCGGTTGAACTCTTTGCTGCCAAGGGCCTGTTCCCGGTCGATGTGTGCGTGTCGCCCATTCATGGTGCCAAGGGCAACGTTGAGTTTTTCCTGTACGGCACGAGATTTGACCCCGGCGACCGCACGCAAGACGAGCTGCAATCCCAGGTATCGGTTATGAGCGAGAAAGCTGCAACGCTATGAAGGTCTTTCTGGTTCCCAATTACTACAAGCAAGAGGCGGTCGAGAGCGGCCTGATGCTCGAGCTTTGGCTGACGCGCCAGGGCTATGAGGTCGCATGGGCTGCCGACCAGCGATCGAAGATTCAAAGCACGCCTGATATTGACGGCTCCGATCTGGTCATTACGCTCGGCGGTGACGGTACGTTGCTGCGCGCTGCCCGCATCCTCAACCATCGCGAGATTCCTATCCTCGGTCTTTCCTATGGTCACCTGGGCTTTTTGACGGCCGCGAGTCCCGAGGAGCGCGACATTTTGCAGGTTGTGAGCGACGCCCTGTCCGGCGAGCTGCATGTGAGCCGTCGCGCTACCATCGCCGCGGATATCGTGTCCGTGCGTGACGATGGCACGAAGGATGTCGTGCGCACGTTCGCCCTCAACGACATGGCGCTCACGCGCGGCCCCCTGTCCGATATGGTCGAGTTTGACATCACGGTGTCCGGCCACCATATCGATCGCCTGCGTGGCGACGGCGTGGTCGTGTCCACGGCGACTGGTTCTACGGGTTACGCACTCAGTGCCGGTGGCCCCATCGTGAGCCCCGACTATACGGGCATGGTCTGCGTACCCATTGCGCCGCACACCATTCAGGCCCGTGCCTTCTTGACTTCGCCGAGTGATGTCGTCGAGATCTTTATGTCTGATGACCGTCCGAGTGTTCCGGCGATCGCTATCGATGGACAGTTTATTACCTGCGATGGCACGGTCGAGAGCGTGGCTGTGCGTCGCGGTCCCGGCGATGTGCTGCTGCTGGATTACGGCCCCGAGAGCTTCTATAACTCGGTGAGCCGTGTGTTCTACGGAGTGCGTCATGATCGATGAGCTGCAGGTTTCTAACATTGCACTCATTCGCGAGGCGACGTTGGTGCCGAGTGCCGGCCTGACTGTCCTGACCGGCGAGACCGGTGCCGGCAAGACCGCGCTGCTCTCGGCCCTCAAACTTATTTTGGGCGTGCGCGCGGATTCGTCGACGGTGCGCGAGGGCGAGGCGCTCGCGAGCGTCGAGGCACGACTCTTCGACGGGCCGCACGACACGGAAGGGTTCACCGTACAGCGCAGCCTTTCCGCCGAGGGCCGCAGCCGCGTGAAGATTGACGGGCGCATCGCCAGTGTGCGCGAGCTTTCGGAGCGCGTTGGCGTGATGATGGATTTGTGCGGCCAGCACGAGCACCAACGCTTGCTCGATCCGGCACATCACGTTGCGATGGTCGATGCGTGGGCGGGGCGCTCTGCGCTCGAGGCACTCGAGCACTACCGTGCTTGCTTTAAGGCTTCGCGCGCTGCCGCTAAGGAGGTTCGACGTGTCGAAGAGACCTCGCGTGCGCAGGGGAGCCGCGTCGAGGAAGCGCGCTTTGCGCTCGAGCGCATCGGCGAGGTCGACCCCAAACCGGGCGAGTATGAGGAACTCGAGGAACTGCTGCCGCGCTCCGAACATGCCGAGGTGCTGGTTGCCACAGCTAATGATGCCCATGCATCGCTTGCCTCTGAAGGGGGAGCGCTCGATGCCGTGAACAGCGCCGTGGCAGAACTTTCCCGTATGGCTTCCGTCGATCGCAAACTTGGCGACATTGCCGATTTGCTTTCGGATGCCTGTATCTCCCTTGAGGATTGCGCGAACGAACTTCGTGCCTATCGCGATGGCGTCGCCTTCGATCCGCGCGAGCTCGCTCGCATGCGTGAGCGGTATTCCGACCTCAAGGGCCTGCTGCGTCAGTGGGGTCCTACCATGGACGATGTTTTTGCCATGCGCGATCGCTCGCAAGAGCTGCTGTCCCTGGTCGATGATGGCGATGAGCAGATCAAAAAGGCGCGTGAGGCACTCGGGAGCGCTGAGCGCGAGTTGTTTACCGCTGCCAAGGCACTTAAGCGCGCTCGCAATACGGCGGCCCCGCGCTTCTGCCACGAGGTTGGCCGCCAGATGGCTCGCCTGGAAATGGGTAGTGCCGAGCTCGTCTGGGAGTCGCGTGATCTTCCCCGTGCTGAGTGGACGCCCGTTGGTCCTTCGAGCTACGAGCTGCTATACCGCAGCGGTGCCGGTTTGACTCCACGTCCCCTGCGCCGCATTGCGTCGGGCGGCGAGCTCAGCCGCGTCATGTTGGCAAGTAAGGTTGTCCTCGGTAACGCGGACGGTGTCGATACGCTGGTGTTTGACGAGGTCGATGCTGGTGTCGGCGGCTCCACGGCCCGCGCTCTTGCTGGTGTGCTGGCCGATCTTGCCGCCACGCATCAGGTCATCGTCGTAACACACCTGGCGCAGGTTGCGGTTATGGCCGACAAGCACTACGTGGTCAGTAAAGAGCCCGGCGACGTTCCCCAGACGCATCTGGATGAGGTGGCTGGGGATGCCCGCACTGCCGAGATTGCCCGCATGCTCAGCGGCGACCAATCGGAGGCAAGTCTTGTGCATGCCAAGCAGATGCTTGAAGAAGCTCGAGGTTAGGTCGTATCAGCGGTGTTGGTGGGACAAAATAGACTGAAATTTTTGTCCCACTACGCGTTTTACTCCACAACCTTATCCGGCTGGATGAGCTCTTCGTAGTAGCTGATATGCTCGCGTGCGTCTTCGATTTCGGGCAGCAGGAAGTTGTAGATGACCTCGATGATCATCGTGGCGCTCATCTTGGAGAACGCGAAGTCGCCCGTTGTCAGTAGTGCTTCGTGGTTGACGGTATTAAAGGTGTAGTCTGCCAGGCGCGCGAGCGGGGATTTGCTGTCGCTGCTGATGACGACTACGGTTGCGCCGCAGTCGCGAGCCGCTTTTGCCATGCGATTCAGACGGCGCGACTTGCCGGAGTTTGAGATCAGCACGATAACGTCACCGGGGCGCAGCGTGAGCGCAAAACCAATCGAGGTCTCGCTGATGGTGCTTGCCATGCAACGAAGGCCCAGCTGCGAGAACTTGAACGTCGCGTCGAGCGCGACGGCGTTGGTGTTGCCTACGGCCGCAAACTCAATAACGCCGGCATTCTTAAGCGCGTGTACAACTGCGGCCAACGTGTCGTGATCAATGCCGTCGATGGTCGCATTAAGCTCACTCACCTTGGCGGCGAGGATATTTTTAAGGCTCTGCTCCATGTTGTCGAGCGAGACCTCGTCGGTCAGGCCCTCGTTGCGCTGACTCTCTAAGTCGCGCGCCAACGAAAACTGAAAGCTGCGGAAGCTGCCAAAGCCCAGCTTGCGGCAGAAACGCGAAACGGTCGCCTCGGACGTGGCGGCAGCGCGCGAGAGCTGAGCCGCCGTGAGGCGTGGCGCCTCGGACTGGTGCTCCAATATATAGTCGACAATGCGCTGCTCGGACTCGCTGTATCCCTGGTGGGTACTAATGAGGGAAAGTGCGCTTTTGCTACTATCGGTCATGGATGGCTCCTGGTTGGCATGAAAATCTAACTTGATTTGCAATGCCATAGTATACGGGCATTTTCAATTACAAGATACACCTTGCCGTTTCAAGTGTTGATGGTAAACTTTCACTTGCCGTTTACGGTTATGAAAGAACCTTTCACCGGAGAATTGCGCCTTGTCTCTTCTCACGCGGACGGTAGGTTGGTATCTTTCAGTTGTGGAAAAACGCGCATCGAAGCGCGTGTAGGGGAGCGCCCGCGGGCGCTGTACTCAAGAAGGAGGGACACATGGCTAAGTTTGACATCATCGCCGCGACCGGTTGCCCGACCGGCATTGCGCACACCTTCATGGCGAAGGAGGCGCTGGAGAAGGCAGCTGCCGAGCGCGGTCTGACCATTAAGGTCGAGACTCATGGCCAGGTCGGTGTCGAGAACGAGCTCACCAAGAGCGAGATCGCCGGTGCCAAGGCCGTCGTCGTCGCAGCCGATAAGGATGTCCAGGCTGAGCGTTTCGCCGGTAAGCCCATGGTTTCCGTTGGTGTTTCCAAGGCCCTGTCTGTCGAGGCTGCTGGTAAGCTGATCGACCGCGCGCTCGCCGCCAAGGGCGACGACACGGTTGCCGCTGCCGCCGATGTCGAGGACGAGGTCGAGGAGAAGGAGTCCATCGGCCACGTCATCTACAAGCACCTCATGAACGGCGTCAGCCACATGCTGGTCTTCGTCGTTGCCGGTGGTGTTCTGACCGCCATTTCGTTCCTGTGGGGCATCACGTCCTTTGATTCGACGGCTGCCGACTACAACAGCTTTGCCGCGATGCTCAAGATTATCGGCGGTATCGCCATGAACCTCATGGTTCCGGTGCTCTCCGCTTACATCGCCGAGTCCATCGGCAAGCGCCCGGCGCTCGTCCCCGGTTTCGTCGCCGGTATGATTGCCATCCAGGGCTTGCCTGTTAACGCCGATACCGGCATGATCGACGCCGGTGGCGCAGGTGTGGGCTTTGGCTTCCTAGGCGGCATCGTCGGCGGCTTCCTCGCTGGCTATGTCATCCTGCTGCTCGAGAAGGTTTTCTCTAAAATTCCTGCGAGCCTTAATGGCCTGAAGGCAATCTTCCTGTATCCGCTGTGCTCTACCGCCATCGTCGGTCTGGTCATGCTTGGTATTTCCGGCCCCATGGCTGCCATTAACCAGGGCATGATGGATTTCCTGCAGAGCCTCGGTAACTCCGGTCCGGTGATCCTTGGCCTGGCCATCGGCTGCATGTGCGCCTTTGATATGGGCGGCCCGGTCAACAAGGCTGCTTACGCTACTGGCACCTTCCTGCTCGGTACCGCTCTCGAAGCTGGCGTCGGCACCGAGACCTACAACTTCGGCACCAACTTCATGGCTGCCGTCTCCGCCGCTTGCATCGTTCCGCCGCTGATCACCACCTTCGCCGTCGTTGTCGGCAAGAAGTACTTCAGCCAGGAGGATCATGACGCCGGTATCGTCAACCTCATCCTTGGTTGCACCCACATCACCGAGGGCGCCATTCCGTTCATGACCAAGAACATCTGGCCCGTTATGCCCATCATGATGCTCGGTTCTTCCATCGCTTCCATCTTGACCATCTTCTTCAACGTTCACGATCCGGCGCCTCACGGCGGCTTCCTGGTCCTGCCCGTTGTCGAGAACGGTCCGCTGTGGGTCCTCGCGATCCTCATCGGCGCCGTGGTCGGTGGCATCCTGTTCGTGGCTTTCAAGAAGTACGACTTCGAGAAGAACCAGAAGCCCGCTCCTGCAACCAAGCCGGTTGAGGCCCCCAAGGCCGCTGCCGTCGAGGCCCCCAAGGCCGAGGCTGCTGACTTCGTGAAGGTCGAGAACGTCTTTGTCGCCGAGGACTTCGCTTCTCGTGACGAGGCTCTGAGCTTCGTTTCCAACCAGGCTGTCAAGGCCGGTATCGCCAGCGACGCCGACGCCGTGATGAACGCCTTCCTGGCCCGCGAGGCCGAGGGCACCACGGGCATGATGGAGGGCTTCGCCATCCCGCATGCCAAGTCCGACGCCATTACCGAGGCTGCCGTCATCGTCGTCAAGGACGAGTCCGGCGTGACCGGTTGGGACACCATGGACGGCGCTCCCGTCAACGTTGCCATCGCCCTGCTCATCCCGGGCGCTCAGGCTGGAACCACGCACCTCAAGATCCTGTCCAAGGTCGCCGAGGCGCTTATGGACGAGGACTTCCGTGCCACCGTCAAGGGTTCCACCGACGCCGCCGAGATCGCCAAGACGATCAACGCCCGCCTGGTCTAATCCACCAGCTCGCGAATAACATCGCCCCCTGTATATAAGGCGGAGTCCCTCTCCAGGGCCTCCGCCTTTTTTCTATCCCTCCCATAAGTTGCGGTGAAATAGGGACTGTTTAAACGGTTCAACCCCAAATTCAGTCCCTATTTAACCGCAACTTATAAAAGGGCATAGAGAGGGCCGCCTGTCGAGTCTTTGTCGCGAACAGATCCTCAGCCAGAATTCCGTTCCGCCGATATTGCTCTGGACCGACCGAGTTTCCGCAGCTCGCCCGCCGGGCGGGGCGGTTAAGTTTGTCGCGAGTTCCGCACGCAAAGGAAAGCAATTAATGTGCTTTTCGTCTTGCGCAGGACTGTAGAGCAGCAAACTTAACCGCCCCGCCCGGCGGGCAAGCGTACAGGAACGACATCTGTCCAACAATTCGTGGGAAACATAATGAAAAACCGTTTGATGTGAGTTAATATAAACAACGTCGTGAATCTGACTCCTGCCACATGCATGACAGGGGTTAAACACAAAAAGGAGTCAACTATGGTTTCTGAGAAGGCTACCCTCGTTAATCCTCAGGGTCTGCACATGCGTCCGGCTGGTCTGTTCGCCTCCACCATGGGCAAGTACGCCTGTGACGTGACGGTCGTTACCCCCGAGAAGGAGGTCAACGGCAAGTCCCCGATGGCCCTCATGGCTGCTGGTATCCCCTGCGGCACTGAGGTCGAGGTCAAGTGCGACGGCGCTGACGAGGCCGAGGCTCTGGCTGCTGCCATTGAGCTCATCAAGAGCGGTCTTGGCGAGTAGAACTCAAACGGGTCGCATGTTGAACAACTAAGTTCATATTTGGGGGCGCAGTGACCTGTTGTAAGGTAGCTGCGCTCTTTTGTCATGGATATGGCAAAACGCTTTATCACATGACACGGAGAGAGGAATGGGAATGTATCAGGGAGTCAACGCTTCCGAGGGCATCGGTATCGGCACCGTCATGGTCGCCGTCGATCCCGACTTGACGTTTGAGCCGCACGAGGTTGCCGATTCGGCAGCAGAGAAGGAGCGCTATCAGTCCGCTCTTTCGGTCTTCTGCGAGAAGACCCAGGCTCAGGCCGACCACATGAAGGAGACGGTGGGCGAGGCCGAGGCCGAGATCATGAGCGGACACATTGTCCTGGCTCAGGACCCGGGCATGACCGACGCCATCAACGCCGCCATTGACGGCGGTACCTGCGCCGAGCAGGCGCTCATGGACACCTCGACCATGTTCGAGAACATGTTCCTGTCCATGGACGACGAGATGTTTCGTCTGCGCGCGGCCGACATCGCCGACATCCGCACCGGTATTCTGGCCGAGCTGCTGGGCAAGGAGGTCGTCGACCTCTCCGTCCTGCCCGAGAATACTGTCGTTGTCGTTCACGACCTCACGCCGTCCATGACCGCCACGATCGATAAGGCCCACGTTGCCGGTATCGTCACCGAGACCGGTGGTCGCACGTCGCACTCCGCGATTATTGCGCGCGCCCTCGAGATCCCGGCTGTCCTTTCGGTTTCCAATAGCTGCACCGCGCTGCGCAACGGTATGACCGTTGTCGTCGACGGTGGCAAGGGTATCGTTGAGGCCGATCCCGACGAGGAGACGCTCGCCGCATACACCGCCAAGGCCGAGGCCTTCGCTGCCGAGAAGGCAGCCCTCGAGGCCTTCCGCGGCAAGCCGTCCGTGACTGCCGATGGCATCAAGAAGATCATCGCCTGCAACATCGGTAACCCCGATGACGTGCCCAACGCGCTCGATCACGACGCCGAGGCCATCGGTCTGTTCCGCTCCGAGTTCCTGTTCATGGACTCTGCTGAGCTTCCTTCCGAGGAGGAGCAGTTCAACGCCTACCGTAAGGTCGCCAGCGCGCTCAAGGGTGCTCCGGTCATCATCCGCACGCTCGATGTTGGCGGCGACAAGGAGATTCCGTATCTGCACATGGTCAAGGAAGATAACCCCTTCATGGGCTTCCGCGCCGTGCGTTACTGCCTGGCCAATCCCGACCAGTACAAGGTCCAGCTCCGCGCTCTGCTGCGCGCTAGCGCCTTCGGTGACGTCAAGATCATGATCCCGCTCGTCACCTGCGTCGAGGAGGTCTTGGCTGTCAAGGAGCTCGTCGAGCAGTGCAAGGCCGAGCTGACCGAAGAGGGTCGCAAGTTCAACGAGAACATCGAGGTCGGCATCATGGTCGAGACGCCCGCCGCTTCGCTGCTCGCAGACCGTCTTGCCGAGGTCGCCGACTTCTTCTCCATCGGAACCAACGACCTGATCGGTTACACCATGTGCGCCGACCGTGGTAACGACACCATCTCCAACCTGTACCAGGTTTACTATCCCGCCGTGCTCCGCTCGCTCAAGAACATCATCGAGAGCGGCGTGAAGGCCGGCATCATGGTCGGTATGTGCGGCGAAGCCGCTGCCGATCCGCTGCTCGAGCCGCTGCTGATCAGCTGGGGCCTGGAGGAGTTCTCGATGAGCGCTCCTTCTATCCTGCGCGCCCGCAAGACCATCAGCCAGTGGACCAAGGCCGAGTGCGACGAGCTCGCCGAGAAGGCGCTCGCCTGCAACACCGCAGCCGAGGTCAAGGCACTGCTCGAGTCCGCAGCTCGCTAATTTGGTATCAGAGGTAACCGCGTGGTTGGAATGGGCCGGCCACGCGGCCCTCACATATACAGGGGGTACTGTAAATGTTCTACACGCTAACCGCTAACCCGGCTGTCGACATGACGGTTTCGAGCTCTCCGCTCGAGCCCGATGAGAACGTCCGCACCGGCTCGGCCAGCTACACGGCTAACGGCAAGGGCCTTGACGTGTCCTTCGCCTTTAAGAAGATGGGCGTTGACACCGTCGCACTCGGCTTCTTTGCTGGCTTCACGGGCAAGTTCATCGTTGAGGAGGTCATGAACCTGGGTTGCCTCTGCCGCCCGGTCTGGACCGACGGTATCACGCGCATTAACACCTACGTCAACGATGGCCAGCACGAGTACGGCATCCTGAACCCGGGTGCTCCGATCACGCCGCAGCACCAGGAGGAGCTCTACAACATCCTGGACACCGCGGGCGATCTTGAGTGCCTGATCGTCTCCGGCTCCGTGCCTCCCAAAGCTACGCCCGACTTCCTGGCTCAGGTCATGGAGCACGCTCAGGCTCGTGGCGCCGACGTCGTCCTGGACCTGTCCTCCGACAAGCTCAAGGAGCTCGCTCACAAGAAGCCGCTTCTCATCAAGCCGAACCATCACGAGATGAAGGCCATCTTCGGCGTGCCGGTCGACACCGACGACGAGGTTCGTGTCGCCATGAAGATGGCTCACGACGCTGGCGTTCAGAACGTGCTGCTCACCCGTGGTAGCCGCGGCGACGCTTACTTCTCCAACGGCGAGGACATCTGGTACGCCAAGCGTGAGTTCAACATCAAGCTGGTCTCTTCCGTCTGCGCCGGCGACTGCACCCTCGCTGCGTTCCTGCACAAGTGGTACAGGGATCGCGACAACGTCGAGGAGGCCATGAAGCTCGCTATGGCCACCGGCGCCAACGTTGCCGAGTCCGTCGGCATTGGCGACTTTGGTCACGTTGACGAGTACAGCAAGCGCGTTGCTGTCCGCAAGCTCGATCGTCAGTAATCGAAACGCGACATATTCGTGCGCATGCGGCGCCCCGGTTTCGGCCAGGGCGCCTTTTTGTTCCGTCATAGGGGAGAGATGTCCTGCCGTACTTCATCGCTTCCACACCGTTCACCGAGTTGTCCTAGCCTTTTACCGATGCGTGGAATATACTTTCATTAACACGTTGCTTCGTGAAAGGAACATTCATGATATACACGCTCACTGCAAATCCCGCCATTGACTACAACATCGCCTGCGACGGTCTTGCTGCCAACACCGTCACGCGTACCCGCAATGCCGTCTACACGCCCAACGGCAAGGGCCTCAACGTCTCGTTTACGCTTGACCACTATGGTGTCGACACCACGATCCTGGGTTTCTTCGCCGGCTTCTCGGGTGAGTTTATCGTTAAGGGCGCCGAGGCCCTGGGCGTGCCCGTCAAGCCCGTGTGGACCGACGGTATTACGCGCGTCAATGTGTTCCTCAACGCCGGTCCCGACACCGAGTACAACATGGTCAATGCCGGTGCCGCCATCAATGAGGCCAACGAGCAGGAGATGTTTGAACTTATCGATTCGCTCGATGACATGACCTGCCTGGTCATCAGCGGCTCGCTGCCTCCCAACACTTCCGAGGGCTTCTTGGCCGAGGTCCTGCGTCGCGTGAAGGCAAAGGGCGCCGAGTTCGTGCTCGATATCTCGAGCCATCAGCTGGCAGACCTCATTGCTCTGGAGCCACTGCTGATCAAGCCCAATGACGACGAGCTGCTTGACATCTTTGGCATCAAGGTGAGCGGTGGTGGCGACGAGTCCGTCAAGGGCGCTATGGCCGAGCTGCACGCCAAGGGCGCCAAGAACGTGCTGCTGACCCTTGGTGGCGCCGGTGCGTACTTCTCCAACGGCGAGCATATCTGGTTTGCCAACCGCACCTTCGACGTCAAGCTGCTGTCGACTGTGTGCGCCGGCGATTCCTCGCTCGCTGCCTTCCTGTCCGTGTGGCACGACGCCCCCGAGCGCGTCGAGGACGCCCTGCGCCTTTCGATGGCCACTGGCGCCAACGTGGTCGAGTGCCCCGGTCTGGGTGATTTTGCCAAGGTGGACGAATATAAGAAGCACATCGAGGTTCGCCAGGTCTGCTAGTTCCGGCACCTTGTCTGAATAGTTTGATTATTTCGCATCCGTCTTAGACTAGGACGGATGCGTTTTTGTTTATCGGACTTGCGTGTGCAGTGGAGGCTGTTTCTTGCTAGACTTTTTGCAGACGCAATCGATAGCCAATTTGATAGTCGCAGGAGGCCATAGGCATGTGCAATGTTTCGCTCAACGGTACTCAACCGTCCGATGCGTCCCTGCGCGTCCTGCGCGCGCTTGAGGCGGCTGGTCTTGAGGCTTGGTACGTGGGCGGTTGGGTGCGCGACGCCCTGATGGGGTACCCCAGCCACGATGTTGATATGTGCTGTAGCGGCCTGTGGCAGGAGTCCAAAGCGGCGCTCGAGGCCGCCGGCATCGCGGTTGTGGAGTCGGGCATTAAATTTGGCGGAATCACGGCTATTTCCGATGGCGAGCGTATCGAGGTCACCACGTACCGTCTGGATGGCTTTTACACCGATGGTCGTCATCCCCAGAGTGTGGAGCGTGCCGCCTCGCTCGAGGACGATCTGGTGCGCCGCGACTTTACCGTCAATGCCATGGCCTGGCATCCCGAGCGCGGGCTTGTCGACCGCTACGACGGCCAGGGTGACTTGGAGCGCAAGCTGATTCGCGCTGTCGGCGATCCCAAGCGTCGCTTTAACGAGGACGCCCTGCGCATGCTGCGTGCGGTGCGCTTTGCCTGCCGTCTGGACTTTATGATTGAGCCCGAGACCAAGCGTGCGCTTGCCGAGTGCGCGCCGCTGCTCGATGCCGTGGCGCGTGAGCGTGTGGGTATTGAGCTCGAGGGCATTCTTTCGACCGGTCATGGGGGAGACGCGATGCTCCGCTATCCCGAGCTCATCTGCGCCGCCGTGCCCGAGTTGGCAGCGGGTCGCGGGTTTGATCAGCGCAGTGTCTATCATGCGTTTAACGTCTACGTGCATATTGCCCGTGTGCTGACGGTGGCGGGGGAGCTCGCGCTGTGTGACGGCGTCGCGCCCTCGTCGAGCCTTATGTGGGCGGCGTTTTTGCACGATGTGTCCAAGCCCGAGTGCTTCACGGTCGACCATGCCGGTAGCGGACACTTCTACGGTCATCCCGAGCTCGGCGCCAAGAAGGCGCGCGTCATTATGGATCGCCTGGCGCTCTCGCACGACTTGGTGCGCGACGTGTGCCTGCTCATCAAATACCATGACAAGCCGCTGCGCCCCGAGCGCTCCTGTCTGCTCAATATGATGCGCGCGCTTTCGGGTGAGGGCGTCGACACGGCCCGCCTGATTGACGAGCTCATGGACCTTAAGCGTGCCGACACACTTGGCAAGGCCCCGTCGTGCTTCTATTACGTTGAGACGATTGAGGAGATGCGCGCGATGGCGCACGAGCTGCTGAAGGCAGGGGAGCCCTATACGCTCAAGATGCTCTCCATCAACGGCGGCGACCTGATCCGTGCCGGAGTCAAGCCCGGGCCGGAACTGGGTCAGCTTCTCAACTCCGCCCTCGACGCCGTGATCGAAGACAACATTCCCAACGATCGCGAAGCTCTTTTGGTCCATCTCAACTTGAATTAGCTACCCAGTTTACCTGCGTGTTCCATAACCTGCCGACAATTTTTGGCAATTTGGAATTTCTTCTTGCGCTGACGTTTTTTGTCCCGTAATATATTTCTTCGCAGCACGGCAGTGCAGATGTCATGTGGCCCGTTCGTCTAGCGGTTTAGGACGCCGCCCTCTCAAGGCGGAGATCACCAGTTCGAATCTGGTACGGGCTACCACTTCTTTTCTGCTGAGGCTTATGGCCCGTTCGTCTAGCGGTTTAGGACGCCGCCCTCTCAAGGCGGAGATCACCAGTTCGAATCTGGTACGGGCTACCACGCATTTGATACCCGGGCTTCCCATGGAAGGCCGGGTTTTTTATTAAAGGCTTTAGCCTGTGCGGGGCGCGCAGCGCGCCGCATCAGAAACCACCCGCTATGCGGGTGGGGCCAAACGGCTTTACAAAGCCGCCCCCTCGCCGGACACTTGCGATTGTTCAGGCCGCAAGGAATCCGAGTCGAGAGGGCGGTGGTGGCGTATGGCCCAGAAGGCCTACAGCCTGTCGCACACGAAGTGGATGTGCAAGTACCACGTCGTGTTCACGCCGAAGTATAGGCGCAAAGTCATCTACAACCAAATAAGGTCCGACCTTGGGGAGATCTTCAGGAAGCTCCCTTGATTATCGACTTCATCCGAACACCTCCCACATTCATCCGCACATGTGCGGATGAATGTGGGAACCCGATACCCTGAGGGCCGGACCGGCCGGCCCCGGGAGATCGGAGGACGGCATGTCCGGAAAGAAGAAAAGGGGCTCCGCGAGGGCGGTCCCGAGGGCCTACGGAAGGCTCACGAGGCACGAGCGGGACACAGTCCAGAGGATGCTGGAGCGCGGGGCCTCGTGCAGGGAGATCGCGAGGGAGCTGGGCAGGTCGCCCTCGACGGTGAGCGCCGAGGTGGCGTCGCACAGGTTCGTGACGGCGCCGAAGCCCAGGCGCGGCGAGCGCGTGGACGCCGGCACCGACCTGTCGGCGGCCTGCCCGCGCCTGGCGGCGTGGCCGCGCTGCTGCAACGGGTGCGGCCGCTACCGCGCGGTGGGCTGCAAGCGCCGCCCGCACGTCTTCTACGAGGCCCGGGCCGCGCAGCTGTGCGCCGACTCGGTGCTCGTCTCGTCCAGGCGCGGGATCGACGCCGACGAGCCCGCCGCGGCGGCGAGGCTGGAGGCCATCAGGGACTGCCTGCGCCGGGGGCTGTCGCCCGAGCAGATGGCGGCGCGCAACGGCGGGCCGGTGGACCTGTCTCCCTCGACCATCTACCGCTGGGTCTCGGCGGGCTACGACGGCATGACGAACATGGAGCTCAGGCGCAAGGTCGGCTACAGGCCGAGGAGGCGCGCCGCCGGGCGGGCGGCCACGCGCCACTCCGCCCGCAGGTCGTATGCCGCGTTCCTCGCCCTCGGGGAGGACGCGTGCGCCGCGGCCTGGGAGATGGACACCGTCGAGGGCGCCCGGGAGGACTCGGCCTGCCTGCTCACGCTACTGCACCGCCCCAGCAGGCTGCAGCTCGCGCTGCCGCTGGGCGGGAAGACCGCCGGGTGCGTCGCGGCCGCCCTGGAGGGCGTCCGGGCGGTCCTCGGCGCCGACGGGGCGCGCCGCGTGTTCCGCGCCGTGCTCACCGACAACGGCGCGGAGTTCGCCGACGAGGCCGCGGTCGCGGCCCTCCTCGGCGAGGGGCCCGGCGAGACGAGGCTGTTCTACTGCGACCCCGGGCGGAGCGACCAGAAGGGCGCCTGCGAGCGCAACCACGTCGAGATAAGGAAGCTGCTGCCCAAGGGCGCCGGCCTCAGGTTCGACCGGCTCTCCCCGGCCGACATGGCGCTCGCCATGTCGCACGTGAACTCCGAGCCCCGCGGCGCGCTCGGCTTCTCGACGCCCGCGCGCGCCTTCAGGGCGATGCTCGGGGACGATGCGGCGGCGCTGCTTGACGCCTACGGCGTGGAGGATGTGCCTCTGGCCGAGCTCGACCTGACGCCGGGACTCATCGAGAGGGCGCGCGCAGAGAGGGGCGATGCCCCGCTGGCCTAGCCTGAAGGCAAAACGGAATAGACTGACCGACCGTCCGGCTGAGTCTGGGAAGAGGTGCCGGGCGGAGGGCGGAGCATGGCCACCGGACCCATCGAAACACATCTCCACCGTTCCTTCAACTGGGAAAACGGCGCCCCCGGGGCCCGGATGGGGCCTCGGGGGCGTTCGGCTAGCTGCGGGAACGGCCTGTCCGCCTAATGTGTTCGGCTGAGATCGGAAATCAACCCTTCAGGAAGCTCTGCCAGTACAAGGGGATAGAGATCATCGAGGGGCACCTGATGCCCGACCACGTCCACATGCTGCTGGCGATACCGCCGAAGTACAGCGTATCGAGCGTGATGGGCTACCTGAAGGGGAAGAGCTCGCTGATGATATTCGACAAGCACGCGAACATGAAGTACAAGTTCGGCAACAGGAAGTTCTGGGCCGAGGGCTACTACGTGTCCACGGTCGGCCTGAACGAGGCCACGATCGCGAAGTACATCCGGGAGCAGGAGAAGGCCGACATCGCGCTCGACCGGCTGAGCGTCAAGGAGTACGAGGACCCCTTCGGCAGGGGGCCGGGGCGTAAATAGCGCCGGTTTGACCGGCCCGCCACGGGTCAATCTGCAGTGCGGCCCGAACCCCGTGAGGGCCGGCGCCTTTAGACGCGTGCCGGAAATCCAAGGGTTATACCCTAAGAGCAAACCACCCCTTTTAGGGGTGGTTTTGATTGTTTTCAAACAACCGTCTGCAATTCCCGTTTGAACCAGAGCTTTGCGTTCTGCCTATGGCCCTTACGGGTACAATAACCAAGATATTTTGACTGTTAGAAGGAGTCTCATGACGGAGTCCTCTCAGCATACGTCTAAGCCCCAGGTCGAGGTTGAGGCCTCGGGCGGAGATGACAATAAGAGCGCACGCCGCGGCGCCATCTTTATCGGCGTCGTGCTGGTAGGTTATATCGTCTATCTGGTGGTAACCGGGCAGATGGGGCAGTTCTGGGCCGCTATGTCGAGCGTCCAGGCGTCATGGCTCGTTGTCGCGTGTCTTTGCATGTTCATGTACCTGTTCTTTGGCATTGTGGCCTATGCGATCGCCGTCTGGCTCGATCCCAATTCGCCCGTCGGCATCCGCGACCTGATCTCGGTCGAGGCGAGTGGCATCTTCTTTGGCAACCTGACGCCCATGATGATGGGCTCGACTCCCGCCCAGATCTACCGCCTGACCAAGGCGGGCCAAAACGTGGGCGAGGCCGGCGCCACGCAATTCACGCGTTTTATCGTGTACCAGTTTGGCCTGGTCGCCTGGGGCGCTATCCTGCTGCTCGCCCGTATGCCGTTTTTTGCCGAACGCTACGGCGACATGACGCTGCTGTGCGTCTTTAGCTTTGGTGGACACTGCTGCATCTTGCTTGGCATCTTCGCCGTCGCGCTCATGCCTAAGACCGTCACGCGCGTCGCCCATTGCATCATCAATTGGCTCGAGCGCATTGGTGTCTCGGCCACTAAGATCGAGGGTTGGCGCACGTTTGTCGATGGCGAGATCTACTCCTTCTCCGAGAAGTTCAAGCTTTCGGCCGGACATTTTTCTTCCATGCTGCTCACCGTGTTTATCACCATGCTGCAGCTCGCGTTTTTCTATCTGGTTCCGTATTTCCTGATGCTTGCCTTTGGCCACCACGAGGTCGACTTTTTCTCGGTCATGGCCGCGAGCGCCTTTGTCCAGCTGTTAAGCTCTGCGGTTCCCTTGCCCGGTGGAACTGGTGGCGCTGAGGGCGGCTTTGCATTGTTCTTGGGTCATTTCTTCGGTTCGGCTTCGACCGCCGGCTATCTGCTGTGGCGTCTCATTACGTTTATTGCGCCTACCATTTTGGCTGCGCCCCTGCTGGGACTTAAGAGCGCCCACAACGAGAGCATCCATGCGCGCTGGGATCGCGTGATGCGCAAGCTCGGCCGCACGCCTCAGACGCCCTCTGCGCCCACTAAGCCGCACCCCACGAATGCTGTTACCGTTGATCCCAAGAAGCACGCTCAGAAGGCTTCTGGGACCGCAAAGCCGGCTCATAAGGCCTATGTGCGTCAGACAGGAGACGGTATTCGCGTATCTCCGTCGGCACTCAATAAGAAGAAGCACCCTAAGTCGCAGTAGGGCAGTCGTGCGTTCTTCATGATGCGAGGCATATTTGTGCTGTATGGGGGATAATCCTCTTACGTAGATTATCTCTCATCTGTTGATGAATGCTCGCATATCGAAGGGACACGCCCATGGCAACCAGCAAACCGCGTCTTGATCGTCGCATCGTTCGCAGCCGTAATGCCATCCTTTCGGCTTTCGAGCGCCTGCTCATGGAAAAGCCGCTGGCAGACATTACGGTGAGTGCTATTGCGCGCGAGGCCAATGTCGACCGCAAGACCTTTTACGTTCACTTTGGTACGGTTGACGGCCTGCTCGATGCCATTGCCGTCGATGTGGTGGAGATGATTGTCGACTCGGTCGAGAAAACGCTTGCTTCAATGGACGGCGACACCAACGAGCGCGCTCTTGGCGCGGCGGCGACCTTCTTTAAAACCGTTAACGAGGCACTGTGCAACAACTTGGTGCTTAATCGTCAACTTATCGAGAACATTCCGCTCGATGATTTTATGGCTCGTCTTCGTGCGCCGCTCGAGCACGAGATTGCCGAGCGCGATCTGCTGCCTCAAGGTCTCAAGGACGAGATGTTCGACTATTATCTGTCGTTTTTGCTGTCGGGTATTATCGGTATCTATCGCACGTGGGCGCTGTCTGACGGCTCGGTTCCTATCGAGCGCGTCTCTGAGGTCGCCAACGACCTGACTCTCAACGGTCTGTCGAGTCTGGAATCTCGCTTGGATTAGGCCTAGTTGGGCTCGTCGGCGTGGAAATTCCTGTTCACGAGGTTCTCCGGCGCCTTGTAGACCTCGCCGCGTAGGAGCTGTAGCCTGAGGATCCCTAAAAGAAGGTCCAGTTTATCATTCCCACTCCAATTGGGAATCCTCCGATGCGCCTTCGCACGCTTGCATGACCTCGATACCATGCGATCGTGCGAACTCGACGAGCTCTGCGTTGCGGGCGTTTATGGTGCCGAAGGCGGCGGGGCACACGATAAGGCGCGCGCAGTGGACGAGGAGCTCTTTGGCGCGGGCTATGGTTTTATCCCCGATCGGCTCGAAGGCGCGCTCGGCCACGCATTCCGTCGCCAGGTCGCGCGCGAGCTCGCAGTCGATGTCCCCTTCGTGCAGAATGCCCGCGTAGAACGCCTTGCCCTGCCGGATGAGCTGGCGAAACACAGCTGACCCCGTACCTGCGCCGGCGATGACGAACGTGTGCGCATCGCCGTGCGGGCGCCCAATTTCCACGCTGCCGAAGCGCTCGTTGAAGGTGCCATGTTGAAGGCCGTAGAGCTCGCCAATCGTCTCGCGCGTGAATATGTCCTCGGGTGCGCCGGCGCGGAAGACCCGGCCGTCCTTCACGCAAATCACCTTGTCGGCGCTTTTCTGCGCGAGCTCGAGTTCGTGGATGGACATGATGACAGCAACATTCCGCGATTTCGCAAGGTGGCGAAGTATTCGTAGCAGGTCGATCTGGTAGCGGATATCGAGATACGACGTGGGCTCGTCGAGCACGAGCACGCGCGGATCCTGCGCGATGGCGCGTGCGAGCATGACGCGCTGGCGTTGCCCGTCGCTTATCTGCATGAAGTCGCGCTCGGCAAGCTTTTCCACATGTGCGGTTTTCATGGCCTCGTCGACCCGATTATGGTCGTCGGGCGTGAGTGTGCCCATTCGCCCGGTGTAGGGATGCCTTCCCGCCTCTACGATATCGCGGCAGGTGAGGAGCTCGGTCCGGGGGCGATCTGTCAGCATAACGGCAAGGTTCCTTGCGAACTCCGCCGTCTTCCATCGGGAAATCTCCTGCCCGTCGAGCTCGACCGCGCCGGCAAGCGGTGCCAGATGGCGTGTGATGGTTTTCAAGATGGTCGACTTGCCCGAGCCGTTCGGCCCGATGAGCGCCACTACGTCGCCCGCGCGAACCTCCAGATCGACGCCTTCGACTACGACCTTCTTGTCGTAGCCAGCCGACAGGTCGCTTATGCGGAAAAGCGGTGCTCCGTCAGCCTGCGTTTCTACCGGGGTTTCGAGGTTCGACTCCGCTCGAAGGAGGCGTTCCGCGCGCAGTTCCGCACGAGCCGAAAGTGCCTTCTGGCGCTTTCGTGCGAGCTCAGAACTGGCCAAGCATGGAATGTTCCCTCCGAGCGTTTTGGTCCGCGGCACGAATTCCCCCATCTACCTCACCCGCTTCTTCAACATGAGTGCAATAACCACCGGCGCGCCGAAGATGGCGGTGACGGCGCTGATGGAAAGCTCGACGGGGGAGAACAGCGTGCGCGCGATCAAATCGCAGCCCGCGCAAAAGATGGCGCCTCCCAAGAAGCACGCAGGAATCACGCGGATAGGCTTCGACGACTTCAGCGCCGACTTAACGAGATGCGGAACCGCGATGCCTACGAACGACACCGGACCAGCGAACGCGGTCACGCAGGCGGAGAGCATGCTCGCTAGAAGGACGAGCACCACGCGGAAGCGTGCGACGTTCACGCCGACGCTTTTCGCGTAGGCTTCTCCCAGCTGGAAGGCGGAAAGGGGCTTCGATATCGCGAATACGCATGCGCTCACGGTAATCACCACGACCGCGATGACCGCGATGTCGTCCCAGTTCGAACCCGAGAAGCTGCCCAAAGACCAGTTGTGCAGGTTCACGATGGACTGGTCGTCGGCGAAGGCGATGAGAAAGTTCGTCGCCGCCGAGCAGATGTATCCCACCATGACGCCCGCCACGATGAGCATGGCCATGGAACTTAAGCGCCGTGCGATGAGGAGCACGAAGCCGATGGTGATAAGCGATCCCAGAAACGCTGCGGCCACCATGGCCGGCGAGGACATGGCCTGGTTCGCGCCCAGAAGCACGATCATCGTAAGCGCGACGACGAACTTTGCGCCCGAGGAGACGCCCAAGATGAACGGGTCGGCGATGGGGTTGTTAAAAAACGTCTGCAGCAGGAACCCGGAGAGCGAAAGTGCCCCGCCGAGAAGCACGGCTGAAAGCACGCGCGGCAGGCGAATCTCCCAGATGACTTGGCTTTCCATGGAATTGGCCGCGCCGCCCGAAAGGATGCCGGGGATGTGGTCTGCGGGCACGAGCACGCTCCCGATGCACAGGTTGGCCCCGACGAGCACGATGAGGACAACAGCGAGCAGCGCCGTCACGACGCGACACCGCGCGGCGCGCCCCGATTCGTCGTATGTCATGGAAAGCCGGCTTCTCATGACGCTAGCCAAGCTTCCTCAGATAATGGAAGTCGCTCGCGTCATCGCCGGTGAACGCCCCGTGCAGCTCGTCGATAATGTCGGCGGTAGAAGTCATCTGCTGGTACATGTCGGCGCTTGTGACCCAGACGTTGCCGTTCTTCACGGCTTTGAACTGCGACAATAGCGCGTTTTTGCCTACGAAGTCGTTCAAGGTGGCAACCGATTCGTCGATGGTGCCGTTGTAGACGATGATGTCGGCATCCTTCGCCGTCGCGTAGAAGCGCTCCATTTCGAGCGTTACTGACGAACCTGACGTCGACGCCGTCTGCGCGTCATCGAGTGCGTAGCTGCCGCCTGCAAGCTCGATCATCTGCGCCACGTAGTCGCCCGCCCGCCGCGTGACGGCGGCCCCGTTCGAGTTAATGTAGAAATACGCCACGGTTTTACCTGACGACGCGAGCCCCGACGTTTGCTCGACGCGGGCCTTCTGCTCGTTGAACAGGTGCGCGGCCTCGTCTTCCTTGTCGAACAGGACGCCGAAAAGCTTAATCCACTCGACGCGCCCGAGTGCTTCGGGCTCGCTCGACGACTGTTCGGTGAGCACGACGAGCCCGAGCTTCTGCAGCTTTTCCTTCACATCGGGCGTGTGGTTGATCATGGTGTTCTCGATGGCGAGCGTGCAGCCCGTGGCCGATATTCGCTCGTAGTCGGGCGCGCTGTACTTGCCGCCGTAGGCGATCGCCCCACTTTCGAGCGCGCTTTTGAAGCCCGCGACCGAGCAATCGTCGGCCTTCGTGCCCGACATGAAGATATTGTCGTTCGCATCGAGCGCGTCGACCAGGCACATCGTCGCCGACGACACGAGGTACACCTTGTCGGCGGGGCGCCTTATGACCGCGATGTCGGAGCTCAACCCATCAGGCACCTTCGCATCTTGCGGCACCACGAGGAAGCGCTCCCCGTTCGAAACGCAGATAAGCCGCAAGCCGCCTTCGAACTCGTCGACAGTGAAGTGCTTGGCGTATTCAAGCTGAAGCGTCCCCGTCGGCTCCCAGCCGCAGCCCAAATCGGCGTTGTGGAAGTCGGCCGCGGCGCTTGAGGCCGTTCCCGCAGGGGAGCCGCCGCTTGCATCGTCGCCCGATTTCTCCTTCATGGTGGATGAGTCGAAGTAGAGCGTGTAGTCGATGGTGTGCGGCGTCGACATGGCGACGGTCTCGGCCGACACGGCGATGTCCTCGTCGAGCGTGACGGGTATCTCGAACGTGGAGTTGCCGCCATCGTTTACGGGCGCGTAGTCCACGCCGTCGACGGTCATCTTGTCGTAGTTCGAACTCGACCAGGTGATGGTCGCGGTGTAGGTGTCTCCATCTTTCACAATTGTGGTTGGTGAGGCGATGCTTGCGCGCCCTGACCCGCCGGAAAGCGAGACGCTCACAGTGTATTCCTGAGAGCCCGCCGTGGCACCGGTCGCGTTCGGGCTCGTACTGCACCCCGCGAAGGGAAGCGCGAGCAGGGCGACGAGAACGCAGGCGATCGCGCGCGCCGCGATGCTGCGGCGCTTCCTGTTTTCCCCCTTGGGAAGAATCGACCGCATGGCGTTACTTCAGTGCGTCGGCGCGCAGATCGACGCCGGCGGATTCGAATACGAGCGTGCGGTCGTACCACCGCTCCCTTCTAATGCTCCACGCGGCGCAGGCGGTGTCCTCGTCGAGCGCATCAACGGGCACGTCGTAGGTGTACTTGCCTTCCGCGTTTTCCACATAGGGGATGAAGTCGGCCTCGCTCGCGGCGGCAGCCTCTTCACCCGTGCCCATGAAGAGCTTGCCGTAGCCCGTGCCGGAAAGTGTCATCACACAGTGCATGGAGCCGTTTTCCACGATGAGCTGGGCGTCCACAATCCTGAACATGTTCGAGCTGGAATCTACGGTGATCGGATAGGTGCCGTCGGCCACCTTGTCGGCGGTGATGGGGGCAGCGCTTGCGCCCTCGGGCGCATCGGCCGCCTGTTCGGTCTTTTCCTGGGAATCGGCATCGCTTGCCTTTGCGCTGTCGATTGAATTTCCGCCGCAGCCGGCGAGCGAGAACGCGAAAAGCGCCGCTGACAGGGCGAAGGCGAGGATTTTCTTCAACATGGAGGGGGTTCCTTTCAATCGCTTCGACCGCCCGCGCCGTGCGATGGGCGGGCGGGATGCGAATGCAACGGGCATGCGCCGTCAGTCGGGGAAGGCGCATGCCCGTTGCACGGGGACGCGACCGGCGCCCCCGTGCGCGGCGAGTTTACAGCTTGGCGATGGCGTCGTCCACGTGCGAGACGTAGATTTCGTCGACCGCGACGTTCTGTCCTAGACCCTGGAGCAGGCACGTCACTTCGAAGCCGGCGGCCACGAACTTCGCAGCCCAGCTGTCGGGGTCGGTCTCGTCTGCCATGTCGTTGTTCGCGTGGTCGCCCGCGACCACCATGAACGGCGCGAGCACGGCCTTCTTGTAGCCTGCGGCGCTCGCGGCGGCGATAACATCCTCGCAGGTCGGTTCAGCCTCGACGGTGCCGACGAAGAACTGCGTCAAGCCCTCGTTCTTAAACACTTCCTGCATCTTGGCATAGTCGGCGTTGGAATCGGCTTCGGTGCCGTGGCCCATGAGGCACAGCGCCGTCTTGCCGTCGTCGAAGGACGCCATGTTCTCCTTAATGGCTGCGGCCACCTTCTTGTAGTCGTCGTCGGAGGTGAGCAGCGGGTCGCCGAGCGAGATTTTGTCGAACTTGTCGGCGTACTTGTCGAGCTCGTCTTTCACGTCGGTGTATTCCAGGCCACCCATGAGATGCGTCGGCTGCACGACGATTTCCTTCACGCCGTCTTCCACGCAGCGGTCGAGCGCCTCGGTCATGTTGTCGATCGTGATGCCGTCGCGCTTCTTCAGCTTGTCGATGATGATCTGCGCGGTGAAGGCACGGCGGATGTCGTAGTCCTGCCAGTACTTCTCGCGGATAGCGTCTTCGATGGCGCCGATGGTGATGTGGCGCGAGTCGTTGTAGCTCGTGCCGAAGCTCGTGACGAGGATGACCGGCTTCACGGCCTTCTCCTTTTCACTCGATTTCTCGGAACTCGCGGAGGTGTTGGAGCAGCCCGCGAGCGCGACTCCGGCGAGCGCGACGGCTCCGGTTGCTGCGGCGCCCATGAAGCTGCGGCGTGACATCTGGTCGGACATGGTTTTTCCTTTCCTCGGTTTGCCGGTCCCCCGGCGACAGTTGCTTGTCGGCACAAGCGAAAGAAAAGCGCACCCCTCGGGGTTCACAAGGAGCTAACGCCACGGCGATGCCGTGAGGAAAAGGCGAAGCAGTCTGGCTTGGGGCGCGAGGCGGTTTGCCCGCGCGTCCTATACAGTAATGTCCCTTGCCCAGGATTCCCACCTGGTTCCCTCCGCAAGCCAGCGCGGGCTGTGCGGGCGCCGCGCCGGTCATTTCCTTTTATCCGATTGTCATATGCTCGTTGCCGAATCTTTTACTATGATAGTGGGCACTTGTGAACGTGTCAAAGCCAGGGCGGGCGGCATTGCGCCTCCTGCCTGCGTATTTGCGCCGATTGCTGCCGCAGGCGCCGTGTTTTGCCCGCTGCGCGAATGGCGGCGTAAACGGTTGCGATGAGAAACGGGAAGGGAAGGCTCGGATGATTCATATCGTTGGCGCAGGCTCGGGCGCCGCCGACCTTATCACGCTGCGCGGGGCGCGCCTTCTGCGCGCAGCCGACGTGGTCGTTTGGGCGGGAAGCCTTGTGAACCCCGAGCTGCTCGCTGAGTGCAAGGAATCCTGCATCGTCTACGACAGCGCGCACATGACCTTGGAGGAAGTGCTCGACGTGATGTGCGCGGCAGATGCGCGGGGCGAGGAAGTGGTGCGCCTGCACACGGGCGACCCGTGCCTGTACGGCGCCATCCAGGAGCAGATGGACGCGCTCGACGCGCGCGGCGTGGACTACGAGGTGGTGCCCGGCGTGTCGAGCTTTTGCGGTGCCGCGGCGGCGCTTCGCCAGGAATACACGCTGCCGGGAATCAGCCAGTCGGTCGTGATCACGCGGCTTTCCGGACGCACCCCCATGCCCGCGGGCGAGGGCATGCGCACCATGGCGGAAAGCGGCTCGACTATGGTCATCTTCCTGAGCTCGGGTATGCTCGCCGAGCTTTCCGCCGAGCTTTTGGCCGCGGGCCGCAGCTCCAATGAGCCGGCGGCGCTCGTGTACAAGGCGACCTGGCCTGAGGAGCGCGTGGTGCGATGCACAGTGGGCACGCTCGCCGATGCGGGCGCGCGAGAGGGCATCGACCGCACGGCGCTCGTGGTGGTGGGCCGCGTGCTCGGAGCTCGCGGCGGACTTGCGCACGACGGCGCGCAAGCGGAGTCCTACGAGCGCAGCAAGCTTTATGACCCTTCGTTTGCCACGGGGTATCGGAAGGCGAGCAGCTAGCGTGGCCTTCGAGCACTACATATATACCGGGACGACCCGCCTGCGCTGCGGCTACACCACGGGGAGCTGCGCCGCGCTCGCGGCGAAGGCGGCCTGCGAGATGCTCTTGTCGCGAAAGCCCGTCGGTCGCGTGTCGATCGTCACCCCCGGCGGGCTGCCCGTCGAGGTGGACGTGGTCGACGCATGCATCGGCGAGGGGTGCGCCCAGTGCGCCGTGCGAAAGGACGCAGGCGACGATGCCGATGTGACCGACGGCGTGCTCGTGTACGCGCGCGTGGAACATGCGGGCTCGGGCGCGGGCGCTGCGGGCAGCAAGGGCGTGCCCGCGCGCGAATCGGAAGTTTCCGTCGATGGCGGCGTGGGCGTGGGGCGCGTGATGTTGCCCGGGCTCGAGCAGCCGGTGGGGGCGGCCGCCATCAACGCGACGCCGCGCGCGATGATCACTTCGGCGGTGCGCGAGGTGTGCGCCGCGCACGGCTTTTCTGGAAATATTGCTGTGACGATTTCGGTACCCGAGGGTGTTGCCCTTGCCGAAAAGACCTTCAACCCGCACCTGGGGATAAAGGACGGCATCTCCATCCTGGGCACGACGGGCATCGTCGAGCCGCGCAGCCTCGCTGCTTTGCGCGACAGCATCGAGCTCGAGATTCGGCAGCATGCGGCTATGGGGCGGCGCGGAGTCGTGCTCACGCCCGGCAACTACGGCGGGCAGTTCATCTCGGGGCATTTCCACCTAAACGGTGCGCCGGTGGTCTTTATCTCCAACTTTGTGGGCGATGCGATTGATTGCTGCGTTCGCGAGGGATTTACTAATGTCCTTCTTGTGGGACACATCGGCAAGTTGGTGAAGGTCGCGGGCGGCATCATGGACACCCATTCGCGTACCGCCGACTGCCGCGCGGAGATTCTGGCCGCCCACGCGGCCTTGGCCGGCGCGGGCGCGAAGACCGTGCGTGAGATCCTGTCGTCGGTCACGACCACGGCGGCGCTCGAGGTAATCGAGGCCGCCGGCGTGGGGGACGCTGCGCGCGCCTCGCTCGCTGCGGCAATCGAGGACAGGTTGCGCCGCCGCGCGGCGGGCGCATGCGACATCGCCGCGGTCGTGTTCGACGCCGAGCGCCGCGAGCTTTTCCGCACGTCGGGCGCCGATGCAGTTATCGGGAAATTGGGGGCGACGTATGAGTAAAGGCGTTCTGTACGGGGTGCGCCGTGCAATCGGCTGGCCGGGGACGAAGGTGGTCATGAAGGCGCGCCGCTCGCTTGCGGACACGAAGCGCTTCCTTTGCGAGGAGGGTGCCTTCGACGGTGCCGAGCTTGTAGAGGACTGTGGGCTTCCGGGCGAGCGCGTGTACCGCTCGCTCGACGATGTGCCCGATCGGGGCAGCTACTTCTCGACGATGGTGGTGCGCTAGATGAGGGTTTCCTGCATAGCGTTCACTGAGAGGGGGTATGCGTTGGCGGTGCGCACCGCACACGCGCTTTCCGATTGCGCACAGACAGGTGAAGACGACCCTGGCTGGGACGTTTCCGTTTCGCGCGGGTTCGGCGAGGGGAAGGCCGACCTGCGCGCATGGACGGCGCTCGCGTGGGAAGCGTCGGACGCGCTTCTGTTCGTGGGCGCGGCGGGCATCGCCGTGCGGGCGATCGCGCCGCATGTCGCTTCGAAGGCAACCGATTCCGCGGTTGTGGTGATTGACGAGGCGGGGCGCTTTGCCGTCCCGCTTTTGTCGGGGCATTTGGGCGGTGCGAACGAGCTTGCGCAAACTGTGGCCCGCGCGGTAGGGGCCATCCCCGTCATCACCACGGCGACCGACGTCCGCGGCGTGTGGGCGGTGGATACGTGGGCGCGCTGTGCGGGGCTCGCCGTTTCGAATCCCGAGGCCATCAAGCGAGTGTCGGCGCGGCTGCTTTCGGGCGGGCGCGTGGCACTCTATTCCGACATGCCGATTTCGGGACAGCCGCCTGAGGGGGTAGACATTGCGTCCGACCGCGCTCGGGCCGATATCGTCGTGTCGCCGTTCGCTGGCGCGAATGCAGGCGCGTTCGTTCGCGCGGCGGAGACAACGGACGAGGTCGTGCCCGCCGGTGAGACGGGGATGCCGGCGGGCATGCGGGTGCAGGCGCCTGCGCCCGAGCCGCTTCGCCTTGTCGTGCCCTGTATCGTTGCGGGCATAGGGTGCCGTCGCGGTGCGTGCGCCGAAGCGATCGGGGAGGCGTTTCTTCTCGCGTGCGGGCAGGCGGGCATCTCGCCTTTGGCCGTGCGCGAGGCGGCGACGATCGACGTGAAGGCGCACGAGGAGGGTCTGCTCGCCTTCTGCCGCGCGCGCAATATCCCGCTTGCGACGTATTCCGCAGAGGAGTTGTCGCAGGTCGAAGGCAGCGTTTCGCCATCTGATTTCGTGCGCGCGACGGTGGGGGTCGACAATGTGTGCGAGCGCGCGGCGCTCGCGGGCGGGGGCAAACTTATCTTCCCGAAGCTCGCTCACGGCGGCGTGACCGTCGCGTTTTCCAAAGTATCTATCGAACTTTCGTTTAAGGAGCGGTGATGGGAAAGCTCTTCGTGGTGGGGATCGGCCCGGGCGGCCCCGACGGCATGACGATTGCGGCTCGGCGCGCGCTCGAGGCGGCCGACATCGTTGTTGGGTACACGAAATACGTGGAGCTCGCGCTTGCCGCCGTGCCCGACGCGGCGCATCTCGCGACGCCGATGATGCACGAGGTCGAACGGTGCCGTCTGGCGCTTTCGCGCGCGCAGAGCGGAGAAGCCGTGGCGCTCGTGTGCAGCGGTGACGCGGGCGTTTACGGCATGGCGAGCCCCGTGCTGGAGCTTGCGGAGGACTACCCCGATGTAGACGTGGAAGTTATCTCCGGGGCCACCGCGGCTCAGAGCGGGTCGGCGGTGCTCGGCGCCCCGCTTGCCCACGACTTCGCGGTCGTGTCGCTCTCCGACCTGCTCACGCCGTGGGAGGTCATCGAGCGCAGGCTCGCCGCCGTGGCGAGCGCCGACTTCTGCATCTGTTTGTACAACCCGCGCAGCAGAAAGCGCGCCGACAGGCTCTCGCGCGCGGCGAAGATTATGCTCGAATGGAAGGCCCCCGACACGCTCTGCGGCTGGGTACGCAACATCGGGCGCGAGGGGCAGCAGTCGGGCATGTGCAGGCTCTCCGAGCTGGGGGAGCTCGACGCCGACATGTTCACCACCGTGTTCGTCGGCAACGCGGACACGAAGCGCGTAGGCGGCCGTATGGTCACGCCGCGCGGGTATCGGGAGATTCCATGCGAAAGGTAACGATAATCGGGGCGGGGCCCGGAAACCCCGACTTGCTCTCGCGCGCGGCGCTCGACGCGATCGACATCGCCGATGTGGTCATCGGCGCTCATCGCGCGCTTGCCGGCATCGACGTGCCGCCCGACGTGGTGAGATGCGAGCTCGTGAAGACGGCGGACATCGTCGCCGCGCTCACCGATGCGGCGTCGTGGCAGCGCGCCGTGGTCGTGATGACGGGCGATGTGGGGCTGTTCAGTGGCGCGCGCCGCCTGGTGGAGGCGCTCTCCGGCGACGCGCAGGTGGACGTGCGCGTCATTCCCGGCATAAGCTCAGCGTCGTATCTCGCCGCGCGCCTCGCGCGTCCATGGCAGGATTGGCGCTTCGCGAGCGCTCACGGCGTGGCGTGCGACATCGTGGCCGAGGCCGAGCGCGCAGGTGAACTCTTCCTCGTCACGTCGGGCGGGGAAGACCCCTCGCGGCTTTCGGGTGAGCTTGTGCATGCGGGCTTCGGGGACGCGCGCGTGACGGTGGCCGAGCGCCTGTCGTACCCCGAGGAGCGCATCACCTGCGCGACCGCAAGTGAAATTGCAGGTCAGACGTTCGACGACTTGAACGTGATGCTTATCGAGTTCGCAGGCGGCGCCGGCTCGCCCGCGGGCTCTAGCGTAGCCTCTGAGGCGCCTGCCGGTGCGTCTGCGCCCACGGCGGCTTCTTCCGCGGCGGACTCTGCGGGCGCATCCCGCGCCGCGAGCTCCCGCTGGCCGTACGCTTCCTCGGGCATTCCCGACGAGCTCTTCATCCGCGGCGACGTTCCCATGACCAAGCAGGAGGTGCGCGCCGTCGCGCTCGCGAAGCTGCGCCTTACCGCGACCGACACCGTGTGGGACGTCGGCGCCGGCACGGGGAGCGTGTCGATCGAGGCGGCGCTCGTCGCGCGAGTGGGGTCGGTATGGGCGGTCGAGCGCAACGCGGCCGGCGTGCGGCTCATCCGAGAGAACGCGGATGCATTCGGCTGCGGCAACGTGCATGCGGTCCCCGGTGTCGCCCCCGAAGCGCTCGCGAAACTGCCCGTCCCCGACGCCGTGTTCGTCGGCGGGAGCGCGGGTGAGCTTCCCTCCATCGTGGAGGCGGCGCTCGAGAAAAACTCGCAGGTTCGCCTGTGTGTGCCATGCGTCACCGTTGAGACGCTCACCGAGGCGTGCGCGCTCCTCTCGGGTTCGCGCTTTAAGGGGTTCGAGGCGTGCCAGGTGTCGGCCGCCCGCGCCGAGGCTGTAGGCTCGCACCATCTTATGAAGGCGCAAAACCCCGTGTTCCTCGTCAGCGCGCGTGGTGCAGGTGGGGAAGGCGGCGCCCGGTGAGCACGACCATCCCGCGCTTCATGGTCGCTGCGCCCTCGAGCGGGAGCGGCAAGACGGTCGTTACGTGCGCGCTCCTGCGCGCGCTCGCACGCCGCGGCCTTGCATGCGCGGCCTTCAAATGCGGCCCCGACTACATTGACCCGCTCTTTCATCGTCGCGTCGTGGGTGCGCGCTCGGGCAACTTAGACGGCTTCTTCACCGACGCCCCGACGCTGCGCGCCCTGCTCGCACGCGGCGCCGCGAGTGCGGATGTCGCGGTGCTCGAGGGGGTCATGGGCTTCTACGACGGCATGGCGCCCGGCGTGGCCGACGCGAGCAGCTACCAGGTTGCGCGCGACACGGAAACGCCGGTCGTTTTAGTGGTGAACGGGCGCGGGGCGTCTTTATCGCTCGCCGCCGTAATCCGCGGCATCGCCGAGTTCCTGCCTTGTGCGAACGTGCGCGGCGTCGTGTTGAACAAGACGAGCGCCGCTGCCTGCGCCTACGCGGCGCCTGCGATCGAGAAGCACACGGGCGTCGCGGTTTTGGGGAATATCCCCGCCGACGAGGCGTTCTCGCTCGAAAGCCGGCATCTGGGGCTTGTGACCGCCGACGAGGTCGAGCAGCTCTCCGCGCGCATCGACAAGATGGCCGAGCTGGTGGAAAAGACCGTCGACGTCGACCGCTTGCTCGAAACAGCGGCGACGGCACCCGATATCCGCGAGGAACCTTACCGGTTGGAGCCGATCGCGGGAGCGCGGCCCATCGTCGCCGTCGCCCGTGACGAGGCGTTCTCGTTCTACTACGAGGAGAACCTGCGCGCGCTCGAGGACCTGGGTTGCGAGCTGGCCTTTTTCAGCCCCTTGTGTGATAGTGAGTTGCCCCGGGGGACAAGCGCCCTCTATCTGGGAGGCGGCTACCCGGAGCTCCATGCGCGGCAGCTCTCCGAGAACGCGCCTATGCGCGAGGCGGTGCGGCGCGCGGTGGAATCCGGCATGCCGACGGTCGCCGAATGCGGTGGGTTTCTGTACCTGCAGCGTGAAATCGCCGATAGCGAGGGGCGGCGCTGGCCTGTTGCGGGCGCCCTTGAAGGCGCAAGCGAGAACGGGGGAAGGCTGTCCCATTTCGGGTACGTGGAGCTCACTTCCCAACGCGACGGGCTCTACGGGCCGCGCGGCACACGCATCCGCGCGCACGAGTTCCACTACTGGCAGTCCACCTGCCCGGGCGGCGACTTCTGGGCGCAGAAGCCCCGGCGCGACAAGGGCTGGCCGTGCATGACGACCACCCCGTCCCTGGTTGCGGGCTTCCCGCATGTGTACTATCCTGCGAACCCCGACGTTGCGCGCACGTTCGCGTCTGCCGCAGCGTCGTTCGCAGAGAGGAGACGGCATGGCTGAAGCAACCGAAACCGCGTTGGCCTGCATCCGCGAGGAAGTCGAGCGCGCGTTCTCGTCGGCGCCGGGCGCCGTGCTCGAAGCCGCGCTCTCCCGGATCGCGCCCGCAGACGAGTGCGCCCGCGCCGCCGCGTACGCCGAGTGGGACTCCATCGCGCATCCCTTGCGGGGATTGGGCGACTTTGAAGACGCCGTCGCGTGTATCGCCGCGGCTCAGGGGAGCGCCGAGGTGGCCGAGTTTCCCCGTGCACTCGCGGTATTCTTCTCCGACAACGGGGTCGTTGCCGAAGGCGTGTCGCAAAGCGGGCAAGACGTGACGCGAGCCGTCGCGCGCAACATGTGCGAGGGGGCCACGAGTGCCTGCCGCATGGCGGCGTTCGCGGGTGCCGAGGTCGTGCCCGTCGACGTGGGTATGGCCCGGGGCATAGAAGACGCGCGCATGGTGCGCGCGAACGTGCGGCGGGGGAGCGACAACATCGCGCACGGCGCCGCTATGTCTCGCGATGGGGCCGTGCGCGCAATCGAGGTCGGAATCGCCGTCGCGTGCGGGCTTGCCCGCGCCGACGTGCGCCTTCTCGTCGCGGGCGAGATGGGCATCGGCAACACGACCACCTCGGCGGCGGTGGCCGCAGTGCTCCTCCGGGCGGACGCGCGGAGCCTCGTCGGGCGCGGCGCGGGGCTCTCGGACGCCTCACTCGCGCGCAAGCGCGACGTGGTCGAGCGCGCTATCGACGCGAACTCGCCCGATCCCGCCGACCCGATCGACGTGCTCTCGAAGGTGGGCGGCTTCGACATCGCGGCGATGTGCGGCTTCTACCTGGGGGCCGCGGCCTCGAAGGCTCCGGCGCTCCTCGACGGGGTAGTATCCTGCACGGCGGCCCTGTGCGCGGCGCGCCTGTGCTCCAACGCCTTGGGCTACCTCGTGGGCACCCACGCATCAAGTGAACCCGCAAGCCAGGAGCTCCTTCGCGAGCTCGGCATAAAGGCACCCCTCGACGCAGGCATGCACTTGGGCGAGGGCGCGGGCGCCATGGCGTATCTGCCCCTTCTGGATTCGGCGCTGCGCGTGTACCGGGATGGGAAGACGTTCACGGCGACCGGCATGGCTGCTTACGAGCATTTCGAGGCCTGGAAATGACGGTGACGCTCGTTATCGGCGCCGCCGCGAGCGGCAAGAGCGCCTACGCCGAGTCCCTGTGCCTCGGGCACGACGGGCCCCGCGTGTACCTGGCAACGATGGAGCCCTTCGGGGAAGAGGGCGCCCGCCGCATCGCGCGCCATCGGGCGCTGCGCGAGGGCAAGGGGTTTTCCACCCTCGAGCGCACGCGTGACGTGGGCGCCGCAGTGCCCGGGCTTCCGCGCGGCTGCACGCTTCTTTTGGAGGACGTGGGCAACCTGGTTGCGAACGAGCTCTTCCCGGAAGGCGGCTTGCCCCCACGTGACCCCGACGCTGCGGCGCGCGAGGTGCTCGGAGGCATCGAACGGCTCGCTCAGGCCGCTGTGCATACGGTGGTGGTCACCGTCGACGTGTTCGCCGATGGGATGCGCTACGATGAGGGGACCGAGGCGTGGAGGCGCGCGCTCGCGCGCGTGAACGAGGGCGTGACGGCGATGGCCGACCGCGCAGTCGAAGTGGTATGCGGGATTCCCGTGTGGATGAAAGGCGAAGGACCTACAAGGTGAAGATAGCAGAGGCAATCGGCGCGGCGTTCGGAACGTTCTCGCGCATCCCCGTCCCGAAATCGGCCTGGACCGATTTCGGGTCAACCCATGCGCTTGCCGCGTTTCCCCTGGTGGGCCTTGCGGAAGGTTTCCTCATGACGGCGTGGGGGTACGTGGCTAACCTGCTTGTCGTGCCCGCGACCATCGTCGCGGCCGTGCTCGTGGCGCTGCCTGTGGCGGTGACGGGTGGCATCCACCTAGACGGGCTCTGCGACACCTCCGATGCGCTTGCAAGTTGGGCCCCGCGCGAGCGAAAGCTCGAGATCATGCACGACCCGCGGGCGGGCGCCTTCGGGGTCATCGGTGTTGTCGTGTACCTTATTCTGCAGTTTTCCCTGTTCACCGCGCTGCCGCTTACGGCGGGGGCGTTCCTCGCGCTTCTGTGCTCGCTCGTGTTCTCCCGCGCGCTTTCGGGGCTCGCCGTAGAATGCTGGCCTGCCGCGCGGGCGGACGGCATGGCCGCGGGACTCTCGCCTTCGAAGAAGCGCGCGGCGATCGTCGTGCCGCTTTGCGCTTTCGCTGCGGCTTCGGCTGCAGGGATGGTCGCGTGCGCTCGGGCCGTCGGCGCCCTTATGGCGGTGGCGGGGCTTTTGGCGCTCGCGTGGTATCGCCATGTTGCCCTGTCCCGCTTCGGCGGGGTGACGGGGGATTTGGCCGGATGGTTTCTGCAATGGGCCGAGCTCGCGATGCTTGCCATGCTGGTGGCGGGGGGCATGCTCCTATGATGCTCGTGGTAGGTGGCGCGCATTCGGGGAAGAGGACCTTCGTGCGCGAAAAGCTCGGGTTCGCGGCGGACGATTTCGTCGACGCGGCGCAGCTTGCGGAGGGCGTCGTGCCCGCGGTTTTTGCCGGCCGTGTCGCGTACCGTGCTGAGGAACTCGTACGCACGCTCGACGCTGACCGGGCGCTCGAGCGGCTGATTGGCTTCGACGCAGTGATTCTGACCTTGGTCGGCTCGGGGGTCGTCCCTATGCGTGCGGAAGACGCCCAATGGCGCGAGCGCGCGGGGCGCCTGGGATGCGCGCTCGCTGCGCGCGCCGACGTCGTCGTGCGCATGACGTGCGGGATTCCCCAGGTCATCAAAGGAAACCTTGCCGATGCGCCTCGAGGGACGCTGGGCGCGGGCGCGCCTTTGGAAGTCATCTTCGTGCGCCATGGTGCCACGGCGGGCACGGAAGACCATCGCTACAGCGGGGCGGGCACCGACGAGCCCCTGTCGAGCGCGGGCGAGCGCGCTTTGCGCGACCTCGCGTGCGATCGTGACGTGTTCCGTGTTATCACGAGCGGCATGGCCCGCTCCGACCAGACGGCACGCATTCTCTTCCCGAACGCGGAGCTGATGGCGTGCCCCGGTCTGCGCGAGATAGATTTCGGCGACTTCGAGGGGCGAAGCGCCGCCGAACTTAAAGAGGATGCGCGTTACCGCGCCTGGGTAGACTCCTGGTGTGAGACGCGCTGCCCGCATGGCGAGGGCAAGAGCGATTTCACCCGCCGCGTCGTCGCGGCGTTTCGGGAGGCGTGCGAATCGGAGCGCGCCCAGGGGAGTGGGCGCGCCGTCTTCGTCGTTCACGCGGGTACCGTGAAAGCGCTGCTCTCCGAGCTAGCTGTCCCGAAAATGGGATACTTCGACGTGCATACCGAGCCGGGTGGTGCATGGGCCGCCACCTGGGATGGGCGCTGCCTTCGCGACGTTCGGCCCGCTTCGGGGGGCGATGCCCGGTGATGACGATTCTTGCCGTCGCCGCCGGGTTAGCGGCCGACCTTGCCTTCGGCGACCCGCGCTGGCTTCCCCATCCCGTCGTCGCCATGGGGCGCG
This sequence comes from Coriobacteriaceae bacterium, assembly GCA_025993015.1. Classification (NCBI taxonomy): domain Bacteria; kingdom Bacillati; phylum Actinomycetota; class Coriobacteriia; order Coriobacteriales; family Coriobacteriaceae; species Coriobacteriaceae bacterium. The sequence goes on along the minus strand of DAJPFV010000001.1, from coordinate 2,314,797 downwards.
CGATCACGTGGGCCGAAGGCCGCCTGCGGGGCGCATTCCCGCAAACGTCCGCGGGCACGCGCGCCGCAGGGCTTGTGCTCGCCGTGGCGCTTCCGCTTGCGTGTGGGCTTTTGACCTTGGGAATCCTGCATCTTTGCGGCATGGTTCACTCCGGCTTGCGCTTCGTGGCCGAGGCATGGGCAAGCTATCAGATTCTCGCGGCATGCGAGCTTCGCCGCCAGAGCCTGGCCGTGGCCCGCGCGTTCTCGAAGGGCGGCCTTGTCGCGGCTCGCGAAGCCGTCGGGCTCATCGTGGGACGCGACACGTCTGTTCTCGACGAGCAGGGCGTTGCGCGCGCCGCCGTGGAAACGGTGGCGGAGAACGCGAGCGACGGCGTCATCGCGCCGCTTTTCTACCTTATGATCGGGGGTGCGCCCTTGGGCATGGCGTACAAGGCGGTGAACACGCTCGACAGCATGGTGGGCTACAAAAATGAGCGCTACATCGACTTCGGCTGCGCCTCGGCGCGCCTCGACGATGCGGTGAACTGGATTCCCTCGCGCTTATCGGCCCTGCTCATGATCGCCGTGTGCCCGATCGTCGGGCTCGACGCGCGCGGGGCGGCGCGCATCTGGCGCCGCGACAGGCGTCGCCATGCGAGCCCCAACTCGGCGCAGACCGAGTCAGCGTGCGCGGGCGCGCTCGGGCTGCGCCTGGCGGGACCCGCGGTGTATTTCGGCAAGCTCGTTGAGAAACCGACGATAGGCGACGCGTCCCGCGAAATCGAGTGGGGCGACATCGCACGGGCGACAAGGCTCATGCTCGCCGCGTCCGTATGCGCGCTCGTCGTCTTCGGCGCCGCGCGCGCGGCGGTCGTGCTCGCCGTGGGGGCGATGGCATGAGGGAAGACCACGCCGCGCCCCAGGCTGCCGGGGGAATCCTGCGCGCCCGTACGCATGGGGGCAGCTCGCAATCGCTCGGCATCGCTTGCGAGGGGGGCGCCTCCGACCTCATTGACTTCTCGGTGAACGTGAATCCGGCAGGCCCCTCGCCGCGCGCCGTCGCCGCAGCTTGCAAGGCGCTTTCTCGAATCGACGCCTACCCCGATAGGGAAAGCCTCGCACTCGTTCGCGCCCTAGGGCGCGCCCAGGGCATTCCCGAAGATACTATCGTCTGCGGCGCGGGCGCGTCTGACATCATCTGGCGGCTCGCCGCGGCGGTGCGCCCGAAACGCATCGTCGTGTGCGCGCCGACGTTCTCTGAATATGCGGAGGCGGCATCGTACTACGGTGCATGCGTGCAGGAGTTCCCGCTCTCCGAGGCGGATGACTTCGACGTGCCCGCCTCCTTCGCCCGCGCGATCGAGGGGCCGGGAGACGTGGCGTACCTCTGCAATCCGAACAACCCGACGGGGCGCCTCGTCGACCCCCGCGTGATCGATGCCGCGGCTTGCCGCTGCGAGCAGGTGGGCGCGCTGCTCGTCGTGGACGAGTGCTTCCTCGGATTTGCGCCCGACGCCCGCGAAAGGAGCGTGGCCGCACGCGCCGCGTGTTCGCACCATGTGGCCGTGCTCTCCGCGTTCACCAAGCTCTACGGAATGGCAGGGTTGCGGTTGGGGTATCTGATCAGCGGAAACGCCCAACTCATCGAGGGGATTCGTCGGGCGGGGCAGGCGTGGCCCGTCTCCTCGGTCGCCGAGGCCGCGGGCATCGCCGCCCTGGAAGACGTCGAATACGTCTCGCGCACGCGCGATGTATTGGCGGGCGAGCGAGCGTGGCTTTCCCACGAGCTCTCCTCGCTCGGGCTTTCCGTCGTGCCGTCGGATGCGAACTTCCTTTTAGTCCGCACGCCGGCGAAAGACATCCCCGAGCGCCTGTATAAACAGGGGCTTTTGGTCCGCACGTGCGACTCGTTTTCGATACTGTCCCGTTTCTGGTGCCGCGTCGCCGTGCGCACGCACAAGGAGAATGCCCGGCTTGCGATGGCGTTCAGCCGCGCGCTTCGGGCGGAAGGCGCATCGGGCGAAGGCGAACCCGACGAACGGGGCGGCGCTTCTTGCAGCGGCGCTATGGCGGGCGCGGATGGCCGAGGCTCGGCGAAGGAGGTCGATACCCGTGGGTAGGGCGAAGCCCATCATGATCCAGGGCACCATGTCGAACGCGGGGAAGAGCCTGCTTGCGGCGGGGCTGTGCCGTGTGCTTTCGCAGGACGGCCTGCGCGTGGCTCCCTTCAAGAGCCAGAACATGGCGCTCAACAGCGGTGTCACGGCCGACGGGCTCGAGATGGGGCGCGCTCAGATCATGCAGGCCGAGGCGTGCGGCATCGCGCCCGACGTGCGCATGAACCCCATCCTGCTCAAGCCCGAAAGCGATCACCGAAGCCAGCTCATCGTGGCCGGCAAGGCGCAGGGAGCCTTCGCTGCGAGGGACTACTTCGCGCGAAAGAAGGCGCTCATGCCGCAGATTTTGGAGGCGTTCGATTCGCTCGCGGAGGAAAACGACGTCATCGTCATCGAGGGCGCCGGCAGTCCCGTCGAAATCAACCTTGCCGAAAACGACATCGTCAACATGGGGCTCGCGCGCGCCGTGTCCTCCCCCGTGCTGCTCGCGGGCGACATCGACCCAGGCGGGGTGTTTGCCCAGCTCTACGGCACGGTCGCGCTCCTTGCGCCCGAGGACCGCGCGCTTTTGCGGGGGCTTATGGTGAACAAGTTCCGCGGCGATGTGGAAATCCTGCGTCCGGGTTTGGCTCCGCTCGAGAAAATGTGCGGGGTTCCCGTCGTGGGGGTCGTGCCGTATCTTACGCTCGACCTGGACGACGAGGACTCGCTCGCGCCGCGCCTAACTGCCCGCGAGGCGCGCGGCGTCATCGACGTCGCCGTCGTGCGCCTTCCGCATCTGTCGAACTTCACCGACTTCGACCCGCTTTCGCGCGTGCCCGGCATGGGCGTGCGCTACGTTTCCTCGACGACCGATCTGGGCCGACCCGACCTGGTGGTGCTTCCCGGCTCGAAGTCCACGGTCGACGACGCGCGCTGGCTTGCGGCTAGCGGCATCGGAGCCTGTGTACGCGCGCTTTCGGGCGCGGGCACGCCGGTGCTCGGCATATGCGGAGGCTACCAGCTTTTGGGAGACGAGCTTTCGGACCCGCACGGCAGGGAAGGCGCTGGCACCGCGCGCGGGCTCGGGCTCATCCCTGCAAGTACGGTGTTCAAGGAGGAAAAGCGCCTCGCCCAGTCGGAGCTGCGCATCACGGGCGCCCAAGGCGCGTTCTCGGTGTGGAACGGCATGACGGCGCGTGGGTACGAGATTCACGACGGCGAAACGACCGTCTCCTGCGCCCCTGCGGGCACGATTGGCGGCAAACCAGAAGGCGCGGCCTGCGGAAACGTGTTCGGAACCTATCTCCACGGCCTGTTCGACGAACCGGGGGTGGCGCTCGCCCTCGCGCGCTCGCTCGCGCGCATGCGCGGCCTGCCCGAGAGCGTCGTGGGTGCTGCGGGCGCGGCGTCCGCGGCCGATCACCGTGCGCGCGAGTTCGACCGCCTGGCCGACGTCGTGCGCGGAGCGCTCGACATGGAGTATGTCTACCGCATTATCGAGGAGGGCGTATGATTCACGTGTATCATGGCGACGGCAAAGGCAAGACCACGGCGGCGATGGGCCTCGCCCTTCGCATGCTCGCCGCAGGCCGCCGCGTCGTCGTCGTGCAGTTCCTGAAAGACGGCGAAAGCGGGGAGGCGCGCCTGCTCGCCGAGCATTTCGGCGTGCCCGTGTTCGCGGGGAAGGTGTCGGACAAGTTTACCTGGTCGATGTCGTCGGAAGAACTTGCCGCTACGTGCGAGCTGCACGATGGGAACCTCGCTTCCGCGCTTGCCGAGCTCGAGGGCGCGCAGGAGGGGCTGCTCGTGCTCGACGAGGCGCTCGATGCGCTTTCGAAGGGGCTTGTCGACGAGGCGCTCGTGGACCGCGCGCTCGATATGTCCGCGCGCGGCGTCGAAGTAGCGCTCACCGGGCGCGCGCCTTCCCGCAAGATCGTGGAGAAGGCCGACTACATAACCGAGATGCGGTGCGAGAAACACCCCTACGAGCAGGGGATATGTGCAAGGGAAGGAGTGGAGTACTAGATGGATTCCAAGGAGATGGCGCCCGGCGACATCGAGCGGCGCAGCTTCGAGATCATCACCGAAGAGCTCGGCGGCCGCACGTTCCCGCCGCTCGAAGAACCCGTCGTGAAGCGCGTCATCCACACCACTGCCGACTTCTCGTACGCCGATTCCCTCGTTTTCACTCATGACGCCGCGCACTGTGCGCTCGACGCACTGCGCGCAGGGGCCACGGTGCTCACCGATACGAACATGGCGCTCGCAGGCATAAGCAAGCCTGCGCTCGCGAAGCTCGGCTGCAAGGCCGTGTGCTACATGGCCGACCCTGATGTCGCCGTGGCTGCGCGCGCCGCGGGCACGACTCGCGCCGTTGCGAGCATGGACAAAGCTTGCGGCATCGAGGGTCCGCTCATCGTGGCCGTCGGCAACGCTCCCACAGCACTTCTGCGCCTCGCCGAGCTCATGGACGAGGGGAAGATCGCGCCCGCGCTCGTCGTTGGGGTGCCGGTCGGGTTTGTGAACGTGGTCGAGGCGAAAGAGGAGCTACTCGCGCGACGCGCGCCGGCCATCGTCGCGAGGGGTCGCAAGGGTGGTTCGACCGTGGCGGCCGCCATTATGAACGCGCTGCTCTACCAGATCACGCGCCCAGGCGGCCCGAAGTGACGGCGCCCGCATCTGCGCCGGCGCTGCGCATCTTCGCCGGCACCACCGAGGGCCGCCTTCTGTGCGAATGGGCGAGCGGGGCGGGCATCCCCGCCCGTGCCTACGCGGCAACCGAGTACGGAGGCGAGCTTTTGGGCGAGCTTCCGGGCATCGAGGTGCATGCGAGCAGGCTCGACGAGGCCGACATGGAGCGCGAGCTTTCCGGCGCGCGCATCGTCGTCGACGCCACGCACCCCTTCGCTACGCTCGCCAGCGGCAACATCCGGGCCGCTTCGCTTGCCGTGGGTGTACGATGTCTGCGCCTTGCGCGTGCGGCCGAGGCGCTGCCCAAAGGCGTCGTGTCGGTCGCGTCGATCGCCTGCGCGGCGCGCTTTCTCTCCGAGAACCCGGGTCGCGCGCTTCTCACGACGGGGAGCAAGGAGCTTGCTCCCTATACGCGCGTCGCCGATTTCTCGGAGCGCTTCTTCGTGCGTGTGCTCCCGCTGCCCGGTGCTATAACGAAGTGCATCGACGCGGGGTTTTCGCCGTCGCACGTCATCGGCATGCAGGGGCCCTTCACCCGCGAGCTCAACGAGGCGATGCTTCGGCAGGTGGGAGCCCAGTGGCTTGTGACCAAGGACTCGGGAACCGTAGGCGGCACGGCCGAGAAGCTTGCCGCCGCGCGCGACGTGGGAGCGCGCTGCATCGTGGTCACCCGTCCCGCCGAGGGAGACGGGGGCCTTTCGCTTCGGGAAGTGGAAGACGCACTCTTACGGGAGTTCGCGCGCTAGGCGCTCGCCGCGCCTGCGCGTCCTCCCGCCCGCGAGGAGGAGCGCCCCGAGCAAGCTCGAGCCGTACAAGACCGTCATCCGCCAATAGCTCGAGGAGGACGCCCGGAACTGGCGCAAGCAGCCCTTAAATAAGTTGCGGTGAAATAGTGTCTGTTTTGCTACTAGATAGCATATTCAGTCCCTAATTCACCGCAACTTGTTGGTGGTGGCTTACTGGTAGCGTAGGCACTCCACCGGGTCGAGCTTTGCCGCGCGGCGAGCGGGGTAGAAGCCAAAGATTACGCCGATGCCGACGGAGACGGCGAAGGCCAGCAATACCGTGGCGATTGAAAAGCTCGGTTTGATTTGCCCGCTGGCACCTAGCTCGCCAAGAATCCCGGATCCGGAGGCAAACATCGCAAGAGCCCAGGCCAGCAGATAGCCAATCAGGACACCCAACAGTCCGCCGGTGACGCACAGCGCCGAAGACTCGGCCAAAAACTGCGCGGTGATATCGCGACGACTGGCGCCCAGAGCACGGCGGATGCCGATCTCGCGGATGCGCTCCGTTACGTTGGTGAGCATCATATTCATAATGCCGATACCGCCGACAAGCAGCGAGATGCTGGCGACAGAGCCCATGATGAGCGAGAACGCGCCCATAAAGGAGTTGAGTGTATCGATGGCGCTTTTCATGGATGTTGCTGATACACTGTCGTACTCATCCTCCTCCTCGATGCCCTTCATCGCGCGCACCTTGGACTCGATGGTCTTACAAAGCTCATCCATGTCCGTGCCCTCGGCGGCAAGTGCCGTCACGCTGGGGAATGAAGGATTCTCGTCGCTAAACAGCCCAGAGATGGTTTCGCGTGGCATATACAGCGTGAGCGAGCCCATGGAGTCGCTGCCGCCGTCGATAACGCCGACAATCTGTACCTCGCCGTTGGAGACCTCAATAGTCTTGCCTACCGCGTCCTGTTCGTTGCCGTAAAGCTGATCGGCGCCGTTGCGGCTGATGAGCGCCACGCGCGAGCCTGATTGGGACTCGGCCTGGGAATAGGTGTGCCCCGCAACGAGCTTGCTGGCCCCCACGGCGTCGAGCATGTCGCTATCGACACCTTGTGCCATGACGGTATAGCTTTTATCGCCGGTCTTGTACTCGGTGTACGCGCTGTCGACTATTCCGATCTGCTCTATCTGCGGCACTAGTTTTTGAAGCTTCTGAACGTCAGAATCGGTGAGTTCTTGGGACGAATAGATCTGAACCATACGAGCTGCGTTGAGGCCCAGGCTGTTGACCAGGCTGTTTTGGATGCCGCCGATGAGCGAAGTCATGGCGATAACCGAGGCGATGCCGATGACAATGCCCAGGATGGTGAGCAGGCTGCGCCCCTTGTTGGCCTCGAGCGAGTGAAGGGCTTCCTGGATGAGATCGCGGGCGCTCATCCCATCACTCCTTTCGGCGGGTTAGCGGAGGCGGAAATCATGGGCAGGCTATCTACGGCGCTGCGCAGGGTCCGCGGTGCATGTGGAATATACGCGCCGTCGTGAATGCGACCGTCGCGGATGGTCACGGCACGGTCGGCTTCGGCGGCGATGCCGGGGTCGTGTGTGATAAGAACGATGGTTTTGCCGCGCTCCTGAAGTCTATGGAAGGTCTCCATTACAAGCGCTCCGGTGGCGGAGTCAAGGTTTCCCGTCGGCTCGTCGGCCAGAATGATGGGCGGGTCATTGACGAGGGCGCGTGCGATGGCGACACGCTGCATCTGGCCGCCCGAGAGCTCGGATATGCGGTGGTCCCAGTGGTCGACCGGCAGCGTGACGGCCTGCAGCGCGTGCACGGCGCGCATTTCGCGCTGGCTACGGGGCACATTGGTGTAGGCCAGCGGCAGCATGACGTTTTCGATAACCGACAGGCGCGGCAGCAGGTTGAAGCTCTGAAAGACAAAGCCAATGCTCAGGGCGCGAACTTCGGTGAGCTCGTCATCGTCGAGCTCGGCAACGTTGAGCCCTTGCAGGTAGTAGTCGCCCGCCGTCGGCTTATCCAGGCAGCCTAGGATGTTCATGAGCGTTGATTTGCCCGAGCCCGAAGGGCCGGTAATGGCGACGAACTCGCCGGGATCTACCGCCAGGCTCACGTTATGCAGGATGTGGACGCACCCCGCCTCGCTCTCAAAGATGCGGTGCACGTTGCGGATGTCGATAACGGGACGCATTACATGCCCTCGTCGGCAGACATACTGCCCGAATCCGCGCCGTAGCCGCCGTCAGCCGTTGCGTCCGCTCCGGTGTCCATGACGAGGGTGTCGCCATCGCGCAGCTTGGTAACCGGCACGTTGGGGTTGATCTCGTTGCCCTGGTCGTCGCGCTTGACCTGTGTCTTGCCGACTACGGCTTCGTTGTCGTTTTGCGTCACGACGGTCACCTTCACGCGACGGGTTTGCTTGCCCTCGTCATCAGTCGCCACGTTGACGTAATAGTGTTCGCCGTCTTCGGTCATGAGCGCCATCGTCGGCACCATCACCACGTCGTCGAGCTGCTCAGTCACCACCGATACCTCGGCCGTCATGCCCGGCTTCAGGCGCGCGTCGGGCGCCTCGATGAGAATGTCGACGTTAAAGGTTACGCTGCCGCCGCCACCGTTGGCGGCGTCGGAGTTTGCCACCGACGCGATAGCCGTGACGGTGCCCTGGCTCACGATATCGGGAAATGCGGGATACGTGACGTTGGCGCTCTGTCCAACGGCGATCTTTGCGATGTCCTTTTCGCCCACCTGCACGGTCACCTTCATCTTGGACAGGTCGGCGATCTGCATGCACTGCTTGCCGCCGCTCGTATCGCTTTCGCCCATGATCATGCCGCCTGTTACCGTGGCGCCCACCTTGGCGTTGAGCTCCACGATGCTGCCCGAGCTCGGGGCCGTGACCGTACGGCTGCCTGCCTTGGCGTTCGCCTGATCGAGGTTTGCCTGGGCCGAAGCGAGGCTGCGCTGCGCGGCCGATACGGCGTTCGTGTCCGTTGATGCGTCGGAGACGCCAGCCGCTGCGGAAGCTCCATCGACGTCCGTCGTTGGGGTGGCCTGTGCGGCAGCTGCGGCTTTCTGCGCGTTGGCGAGGTCTTCTTGAGCGGCAGCAACTGCACGCTGCGCCTCGGCAACGTTGCGATCGAGCTCGTCATTTTTAATGGTCATAAGCACGTCGCCCTCGTTGACGGATTGGCCTGCCTGCACGTTGATCGAATCGACCGTGCCGTCGACAGAAGGGGAGACCACTGAGGACGAAATGGGTTTGAGCTGGCCTTTCGCCTCGACCGTTGTGGTAAACGGACCCTCGGTCACCATGTCGGTCACAGGCCCACTAGCGCCCTGTGGCTGAGCATTGATAACCAGGGTTGCGACAATGGCAATGAGTGCGATGGTACCCACGACGCCGGCGGCAATACCGCGTCGGATGAGCTTTTTGCGTCGACGTTCGGCACGTTTTGCCTTGAGCTTGGCATATGCCTCTTCATCGGAAATCTCGGTCGCATCGTTCGCGCGTCCGCTCTGCTTATCGGCATGTACGTTTGTAATCAGAGGAATCGTTTCGGTGACATCTTCGGGCGTGTGCTCGGTATCATCCGGGCCCGGGGTGGTCGTGGGGACATTCGGCATAGCGTCTCCTTTATAGAAAGTACCTCGATAAGTATATGCGCCCACCGGTTGGGGCGGGCGCATGGGACGGTTTCTTTCGGAACTGTTAGATTGGTCGCAGCAGCTCCATGTTGTAGGAATGTGCGCGTTGCACTACGAGTGGACAACCACGCACAGGCCGACTTTGATGCAGTCGTGAAGTGCCTTGGCGTCTGCCAGGCGCAGGTTGATGCAACCGTGGCTGCCGCACCACTTGTACGACTCGGCATTATCGAAGCTCTTGTCGTTTTGCCAGGTGGCATCGTGGAAGCCGATCATGTTGCCCTCAAAAGGCATCCAGTAGCTCACCGGGCTCTCGTATTTGGGCTTACCGGTCTTGGGGTCCTTGGCTCCGATCAGGGTGCTGCCGCCGTCGTTGCTGTTGATCTGCCAGACGCCCTCGGGCGTGGCGTCCTCGCCCGGCTTGCCCGAGATAAAGTTTGCCTCCCAAACGATATTTCCGCTCTCGTCATAGTAGCGCGCGTGCTGTTCGGACAAGTCGACGTCGATATACGCCTTCCAGTCGGGCTCTCCCTTTGCGGTAAAGGTGTCGGCCTTCTGGGAGTACTTGATCTCGATTTCGCCGGTCTGCTTGTTGTTAATGGCGTCCTCGACCTGCTTGGCGAGCGAGCTGCTGTCGATGGACCAACCAAAGTCGCCGCCTTCGACGGCGCACTGCTTGCCATCGGCGCGCGTCCACCAGCGAGTGGAGCCCACGGTATTAAAGCCGTTGGCGAGTTCGGCTGCCCAGTTGCTGATCTGCGACGTATCGAGCGTTGGGTTGGCGGGATCGGCAAAGCTGATCCACTGCAATACGGAGCTGCCATCAACCTTGCCGGCATCCTCGCCGTTGAGCTTGAGGGTCACGTTGACGCCCAGGAAGTTGTTGGCGGCATCGCATGCGGCCTGAATCTGATCATCGGTCAGCGTTCCATTGAGCGGCTCATAGGCATCGTTGCCGAGCTTGGAAAGATCTACGGACTCGGCCAGCGAGGCAAGCTCGAGCTCGGCATACTTAATGACATGCTCGCGGTTGATTTTCTCGTTGGAGCGCGCCTTCTCGACGGTAAACTTGCCGGCCTGCTCGTCATAGGAGCTATTGGCCTCGAACGTGCCCGAACGGCCCTCGTTAAACTCGTCGATAGCGGCGCCCAGGTCCTCCTCAAACTTCTTTTGGTCAAAGGCGTCGGAGAGCATGGACAGGTCGACGTCTTGATCAAGATCGACTTCGTTGGAGGTAGCGGTTGTTTTGGTCTTGCCGCTTAAGGATTCCACAAGGCGGACCGGCCAAATAAAGGCTTCGTTGTGGCTGATGATTTCTTTTGCGGCAGCTTCGCCGTCGACGATGGGCTCATCGGACTCGGGCTGATAGGTCCAGCTAAAGTCATCGCCTGTCACGGTGAGCTTATAGTGCTTCCATGCCGAGTTGACCTTGGTGGCGGCAGACGAAGCGTTGGAGAAGGAGACGTCGACGCCGGCAATGGTGGTGTTGGGGTAGGCTACCTGCGAAAACGCTACGACGCCTACGATATAGACAATGACGATTAGACCCAGGATGACAAAGAGCGTCGTCTTTTTGCCCGACTTATTGTTCTCGGCGGGTTTGCGCGCGGGGCCGCGATCGCCTCGAGCGTGCGTGGGGGGCTGCTTGGGCGCATTGCCGTTTGCCTGGCGCTGCTGACGTTGTTGACGCTGCTGTCGCTGTTGGTTCGGGCGTTGGGAAGCGTTTGCCGCACCACGCTGCTGACCGTGGCTCGGCGCGATAGGACGCGGCGACTGAACGCCGCCGGTGTGCCTGCTCGGCTGCTGCGGATCGGGAATCAGTTGAGTTCGTTCGCTTTGCGACATCGTATGCATATCCTTCGATTTTCGCCTTGCGGTTCATCGTGTTTTTACTGGGCTTGCATTATAGCGATTGCCCTGCTGTTTGTGGTACGGAAACGGTGGCATTCAAAAGAGGTGGGACATTTGTCCCACCTTTGAGTCGTTCTTTGCCGCTATCCGCACACACCGCATTTTGCACAGGCCGAAAGTGCGGCCGGAGCCTGCGCGATGCCGCCCTTTGCCGTCTCGCGCAGCGTGGCCGGCAACGCGTGGCCCACTGAGAGCATGACATGTGCCATCTGGTCAAACGGCACCAGGCTCTTAATGCCTGCGAGGGCGAGTTGTGCCGAGCTAAAGGCCGCTGCCACGCCGATGGCGTTGCGGTTTTGGCAGGGCACCTCCACGAGGCCACCGACGGGGTCACAAACGAGGCCCAGCAGGTTACTCAGCGCGATGGAACTGGCGTCAAGCGCCTGCTCGGGCGTGCCGCCGAGCATCTGCACCAGCGCGGCGGCTGCCATGGCGGCGGCGCTTCCGACCTCGGCTTGGCAGCCGCCCTCGGCGCCGGCAACGCAGGCGCTTGTGGTGAGGTTGAGGCCGATGGCGGCTGCGCAGTAGAGCGCGTCCATGACTTGCTCGTCGTCGAGCTGAAGGTGATCGGCGAGCGCCAGCACGCAGCCGGGCACGACACCCGCGGATCCTGCCGTCGGAGCTGCGACGATCACGCCCATGGTGGCGGAGCGCTCGAGCACGGCCATGGCGCGGGCCACGGCTTCGGTCTGGACGGGGCCCATCAGGCTTTCACTCAAATCGTTGCAGCGGGTTGCTTCGACGAGCTTGGCCTCGCCGCCGATAAGCCCGCCGAGCGAGCGCTGCGGATTGGCGATGGGGGCCGTTGTCTCCTCGCGTATGACGTCGAGCACGCGGCGCATGGCGGCGACGGCGTGGGCCTCGCCGGTCAGACGTGCCTCGCGAACGGCCATGACGGCACCGATGCTGAGTCCCAGTTCCTCGCACGCATCGAGCAGCTGCTCGCCGTCGTCGAAGATCTCCTTTGCCGAGACGCCGGGGGAGAGCGACGAGGCAGAACCGGGGAGCTCGATAAAGGTCGCGTAATCGACATTGTCGAGCTTGCGCAGCATGGGGACGACGGTGTCGTCGGGCGCGCCGTCGGTCTCAAAGACGGAGTAGGCCTGGCCGCCCACTTCGGTGCGGTAGGTGCGGCAGAAGGCGATGTTTACGTGGGCGTAGGCGAGTAGGTTGGTGAGCGCGGCGAGTACACCGGGGACGTCCTTGTGCGCCACGAAGAGCGTGGAATACATGCCCGAGATGTCGACGCCGACGCCGTTAATGCGGCTGATGCGCATCTTGCCACCGCCCAGGCTCTCGCCGCGAACCTGGGCGGTGGCGCCCGTGTCGTCGACCATTTCGATGTCGACGGTGTTGGGGTGGATGGAGGCGTCGTCGCCTTTGATGTCAAAGTGATATTCGAGGCCCTGCTCGCGCGCGAGGTCGAAGGCCTGCTTGATGTTCTCGTCATCGGTGTCGAGGCCCAGGATGCCCGCGACGAGCGCACGATCGGTGCCGTGGCCGCGGTAGGTGTGGGCGAAGGAGTTCCACAGGCCAAAGGTGACCTTGGTGATGCGGCCTTCCAGCAGGCTGGCGGCAACTTGGGCGCAGCGCAGGGCGCCGGCGGTGTGCGATGAGCTGGGGCCGACCATGACGGGGCCCAAGATCTCGAATGCCGAGGTCGTAGCTAGTGTTTGCGGCTTGCCTGCCATGGGTGCTCCTTATCTATCCCGTCGTCCCGAGGGGCGGGGCATACTCTGTCCCGCCGTTCCGAGGGCTTTAGTATTTGGTCGCCTGCTCGGACAGTCCTGCTCGCACGGAGGCCACATTAAGTGGCCTCCGGCTCGTGCGGAACTCGCGATCGACCAAATACTAAAGCCCTCGGAACTTAGGATACATGGTTGGAGTCGCTCTGCTGCAAAATTTATCGGCCTGTGATTTATTCCATGTCCCAGGTAGGCTCATCTTCACCACCTTTAAATAAAAAAGAAGTACCGTTTGGGACCGGTACTTCTTTTGAAAGTGCATATGTTGTTATGACCTTAGCGGTTCCCAATTACAGGCCGCAGGCTGCTTTGAGTTCTTCGACTCGGTCGGTTTTCTCCCAGGTGAAGTCGGCGTCTTCTCGGCCAAAGTGACCGTAGGCTGCCGTCTTTTCGTAGATGGGGCGGCGCAGGTCTAGGTCGCGGATGATTGCGCCCGGGCGCAGGTCGAAGGTCTTCTCTACGGCCTCGACGATCTTGTCCTCGGCAACATGTGCGGTACCGAAGGTGTCGACCATGATTGAGAGGGGCTTGGAAACGCCGATGGCGTAGGCAAGCTCGACTTCGCAGCGGTCGGCCAGACCGGCGGCGACCACGTTCTTGGCGACCCAGCGCGCGGCATACGCGGCGGAGCGGTCGACCTTGGTGCAGTCCTTGCCGCTAAAGGCACCGCCGCCGTGACGGCCATAGCCGCCGTAGGTGTCGACGATGATCTTGCGGCCGGTGAGGCCCGTGTCGCCCATGGGGCCGCCCACGACAAAGCGACCGGTGGGGTTCACATAGATGTCGGTATTATCCCACGGCATGTTCTCGGCGGCCATGACCGGGGTGATGACGTGCTCGATGAGGTCGGCCTTGATCTTACCCATGTCCTCGATCTCGGCGGCGTGCTGCGTGGAGATGACGATGGTCGTGACCTCGACGGGCTTTCCGTCCTCGTAGCGCACGGTGACCTGGGTCTTGCCGTCGGGGCGCAGATAGGCGAGGGTACCGTCGTGACGCACCGTGGCCAGGCGCTCGGCCAGGCGGCTTGCCAGGTAGTGTGGCATGGGCATGAGGGTCTTGGTCTCGTTGGAGGCATAACCGAACATCATGCCCTGGTCGCCGGCACCGATCAGGTCGATCGGGTCGGTGGTAGCGCCGGTCTGGGTCTCGAAGGACTCGTCGACGCCCTGGGCGATATCGGGCGACTGCTCGTGGATGAGGCTCATAACGCCGCAGGTGTCGCAGTCAAAACCGAACTTGGCACGGTTGTAGCCAATGCGGCGGATAACGCCGCGGGCGATTTCCTGTACGTCGACATAGGCCTGAGTGCGAATCTCGCCGGCGACGATGACGGTGCCGGTGGTCACGAGGGTCTCGCAGGCGCAGCGGACGTTCTCCACGTTGGCAGGCACGCCGTTGGGGGCGATGTAGCCCTTCTCCTGCAGCTCTATTTCTTTGGCGAGGATTGCGTCGAGGACGGCGTCGCTGATCTGGTCAGCGATCTTATCGGGATGACCTTCGGTCACCGACTCCGACGTAAAAACAAAGTACCCGTGTTGGGGCGGGATGGAACGAAGTTCTTCTGACATGATAGTCCTTTCAAAAAACGTGTCCCGGCGACCGTTACCATTCCGCCAGGCTCTCTATGCAAGGGCACATCATAGCGCGTAAATCAAACATTCACACCCTTTCCGCACCGAGCCATTGGTTAGCTAATTTGGGACGGGGCTTTTTTAGCTACCCAATCCGGAGTCTTCGGAGCCTAAGACCAATCTCGATATAGGGTAGCTAAAAAAGCCCCGTCCCAAAATTAGCTACCCAATGACTGGGTCGGTGCCCTTTGTGCGGAGGTTGCTTTGATGCTTTATACTGGTGCGGTTAGACATCCATCCTGCAATCGAGGAGATTTCCATGGCATCAGACGTTCGCGTCCGCTTTGCACCCTCACCGACGGGCAAGCTGCACATTGGCGGCGCCCGCACCGCTATCTATAACTGGGCTTTCGCCCGTGCTAACGGCGGCACGTTCATCCTGCGCATCGACGACACCGACCCCACCCGCTCTACCGACGAGAACACGCAGATCATCCTGCGCGCCATGCGTTGGCTGGGCCTGGACTGGGACGAGGGTCCCGAGGTGGGCGGCGATTTTGGCCCCTACGCCCAGACCGAGCGCCTGGACCTGTACAAGCAGGCCGCCCAGAAGCTTTGGGACGAGGGCAAGGCCTATCCCTGCTTCTGCACCAAGGAGCAGCTCGACGCCGACCGCAAGGCCGCGCAGGAGCGCAAGGACCCCTTCCAGGGCTATCAGCGCCGTTGCCGCAATCTTGATCCCGAGGAGGCCCGCCGTCGCATCGAGGCCGGCGAGTCCTACGTCCTTCGCATCAAGGTGCCCGAGGACCGCGGCGACGTCGTTATCCACGATGCCGTCCACGGCGAGGTGACCTTCGATGCCAAGGAGCTCGACGACTTTGTCATCTTCCGCTCCGATGGCACGCCCACGTATAACTTTGCGACCGTCGTCGACGACGCCATGATGAAGATCACCCATATCATCCGTGGCGACGACCACCTGTCGAACACCCCGCGTCAGGTCATGGTCTACGAGGCCCTCGGCGCGCCCGTGCCTACGTTCGCCCACATCTCCATGATCCTGGGCGCCGACGGCAAGAAGCTCTCCAAGCGCCACGGCGCCACCTCGGTGGAGGAGTACCGCGACGCCGGCTACCTGTCCGACGCCTTCGTCAACTACCTGGCGTTGCTCGGCTGGTCGCTCGACGGCGAGACTACAATCATCCCGCGCGATGTTCTGGCCAGTAAGTTTTCGCTCGACCGCATCTCCAAGAACCCGGCGACCTTCGACCCCAAGAAGCTCGACTGGGTCAATGCCGAGTACATCAACGGCATGACCGATGCCCAGTTTGCCGACGAGATCATGGTCCCCGAGCTGCACGAGGCGGGCCTCATCGAGGGCAACGTCGAGTACGGCGAGGACTGGATCGACGCGCTTGCCGCTATCGTCAAGCCGCGCACTAAGATGCCGGCCGACGCCGTGACCGTCGCCGCTCCCATCTTTGCCACGGCCGAGACGCTCGAGTATGACGAGAAATCCGTCAACAAGGGCCTGGCCAAGGAGGGCATGGGTGCCATTCTGGATGCCGCCAAGGCCGCGCTCGAGGGTGTGGACGAGTGGACGGCTGCCAATATCGACGCTGCGCTTGAGCCGTTGCCCGAGCAGATGGACCTTAAGAAGCGCGTGGTGTTCCAGGCCGTGCGCGTCGCCGTTTGCGGCAACATGGTGAGCCCTCCGCTGGGCGAGACCATGGCGCTCGTCGGCCGCGACGACTGCCTGGCGCGCATCGATCGCGCCCGCACGATGGCGCTGTAATCGCTGCGCAAACGTTTGTATCCGAGCCCCGTTCACCTCGAGCGGGGCTCTTGTTTCTGTAGACGTATGGGATAGGAGGTGCTGGGGCCATGGCTGAGCAACTTTCGCTGTTTGGTTCGCCTGAACCCGAGCGGGCTCCGGTGAAGCCTGTGCCTGCCGCTGCCTCGGCTCAGCCTAAGCCTGCACCCGAACCCGTCACCGCCTATGCGAGCGTGGTCCTCGACATCCCGACGCGTGCGCTGTCCGAGCCGTTTGCTTATGGCATTCCCCGGTCCTTTGCCAACGAGGCGCAGATCGGATCCACGGTCCTGGTCCACTTTGGTAACCGTGCGGCCGCGGGCTATATCGTCGACATTGCGCCTGATCTGGGCGACCTGCAGGGCAACAACGCCCTCGAACCCGCGCGCATTAAAGCCATCGAGGCTATCCTCAGCAAACCGCTCTTTACCGCCGAGGCTGCCCGCATCGCGCGCTGGATGAGCCGTGAGTATGTTGCGACGCTTACCGAGTGCCTGCGCCTGTTCTTGCCCCCGGGCGGCAGCCCGCGTGTGGTCAAGGGCGACGACGGCGTGTGGGCCGTTGAGCGCCCCGCCGTCAAACCCATCCAAAACCGCTGGGTCATGCTCACGCCCGAGGGCTTCGACTATACGCCGCCCAAGACCGCGGTCCGCCAGCGTCAGCTCATCGAGGCGCTCCAGTGCGGCCCGGTCACGACGCGCGACCTCAACCTTCTCTATAACAGCATGTCGGCGACCATCAAGTCGCTCGAAAGGCGCGGCGTCGTGGTGGTGGAGGAGCGCCGTGCTTGGCGTGGCTGCAGCGAGCAGACCACGCTGTCCTCGGCAAGCGGCAAGGCGCCGGTCTCCCTTACCAACGGCCAGCAACAGGCACTCGCGCAGATTGAGCGCGCCCGTCTGGACGCTCATGGCGACGTGGTGCTGGTCGACGGCGTCACCGGCTCCGGCAAAACCGAGGTCTACCTCTCCGCCATTGAGCGCGTACTCGCAGCCGGCCGCTCAGCCTGCGTGCTTGTGCCCGAGATCTCGCTGACGGCCCAGACCGTCGGCCGTTTCCGCTCGCGCTTTGGCGAAACGGTTGCGGTCTTCCACTCGCGCCTTTCGGCCGGTGAACGCTTGGACCAATGGGATATGGTCGCCAGCGGTGCCGCGCGCGTGGTCGTGGGCGCCCGCTCGGCGCTCTTTTGCCCGCTCAGCGACTTGGGCCTTATCATCATCGACGAGGAGCACGAGACCAGTTACAAGCAGGGTTCCAGCCCGCGCTACTATGCGCGCGAAGTGGCGGCCGAGATGGCGCGTCGCTATCGCTGCCCGCTCGTGCTGGGCTCGGCCACGCCTTCTGCCGAGGCCCTCGATCGCTGCCGCCGCGGCACGTATAACGGTGTCACCTGGACGCGCGTCGAGATGCCCGAGCGCCCGGGACACGCCGTGCTGCCGACTGTCCTCATTGCCGACCTGCGCCGCGAGTTCTCGCATGGCAGCCGCTCCATGTTCTCTAAACCGCTGATGGAAGGCCTGGAGCGTGTGGTCGAGCGCCGCGAAAAGGCCGTGCTGCTGCATAACCGCCGTGGCTTTGCGCCGTTCTTGATGTGCCGCGAGTGCGGATGCGTCCCCACCTGCAATCACTGCTCCACCGCGCTTACGTATCACGAGCGCACGCACACGCTTCAATGTCACACCTGCGGTTCGTCTTGGCGCGTGCAGCCGTATCCTGCGCGCACGAGTCGCTGCCCCAAGTGCGGCAGCCGTTACCTGGCAAAAATGGGTCTGGGCACTCAGCAGATCGAGGACGCACTGCACCAGTTGCTTCCCGAGGACGTCGCCATTATTCGCATGGATGCCGATTCCACGCGCGGCAAGGATGCACACAAAAAGCTGCTCGAGCAGTTCGATGCCGCCGATTGCGCCGTGTTGCTGGGCACCCAAATGATCGCAAAGGGTCTCGACTTTCCCGAGGTCACGCTCGTAGGCGTGGTCAATGCCGACTTCGCCCTCAAGCTGCCCGACTTTCGCGCAGGGGAGCGCGCCTACGACCTGCTGGAACAGGTGGCGGGCCGTGCCGGTCGCGGCGATCGCCCCGGTGAGGTCATCATCCAGACCTATCTGCCCGAGGACCCGGTCATTCGCGCCGTCGCCGAGCACGACCGTTCGATCTTTACCGACTACGACCTGGACCAGCGTCGCGACGCGCTGTATCCGCCGTTTGTTCGCCTGGTCAACATCTTGGTGTGGTCGGCGAACCGAGACGAAGCGCAAGACTACATCGGTCGCATCGCGAAACTCCTCAAGCGCCGCTGGCATGTCGCCGCTCCCGACTTTTTGAGGGCGGGGAGTGCTGCGCCGCAGGTGCTGGGCCCTGCTTCGTGTGTAATCGAGAGAGCCAAGGACCGTTATCGCTATCACCTGCTTGTGAAGTCGCCCGTGGGGTACCATGTCTCTGATGATATCGACGCCTGCCTCAAAGAGGTGGGCTCTGTGCGCGGCGTGAGCGTGAGCGTTGACGTCGATGCTTATGATTTGATGTAACAACCCGAAAGGATGGCCATGGAAGCCAACGGAATCGTACTTTCGCCCGACCCTCGTCTGCGTCAGGAGTGCGCCGTCATCGAGGAGATTACCCCGGCGATCGAGGCGCTTGCCGAGAAGATGAAGAAGATGATGTTCGAGAACGGCGGCTGCGGCTTGGCCGCCCCGCAGATTGGCGAGCTCATTCAGCTTGTCACTATCGACTGCGACTACAGCGACAAGAACGACTATGACCCGTACGTGCTCATCAACCCTGTCATTGTTGAGCAGAGCGACCATTTGGTGCCGTTTAGCGAGGGCTGCCTGTCCATCCCCGGCATTAGCTGCGAGATTGAGCGCCCCGACCACGTTGTCGTCGAGGCGTATGACCTGGACGCCAACCTGATTCGCTATGAGGCCTCGGGCGACCTGTTCTGCGTGTGCCTGCAGCACGAGATCGATCACCTGCACGGCAACACCATGTTCGAGCGACTCAAGCCGATGCAGAGGCTCAAGGCCGTCAAGGAGTACCAGGACGCCCTGGCCCGCGGCGCTCGACCGGGCGAGACGGAGTAGGTTTGTCCGTCCCCGGGGTGCCCGCCTATATCTTCCCGTGCTCAAACATTCTCGCTGCGCTGCGAAACTGCGCGCGGGACGAGATGTGGGCGCTCAGCACCGGGGACTGCGTTGTTCTGGCTCGGTTCGCCCGGGTGCCGTCGGGCCAGGGATGGGCGTCTTCGCTGATAGGTGCTTTGCTGAAAGAGCTGCTTTTATTGCGGCTCTTTCTTTGGTTTTGGGTATATTTGTTCTTGTTGAATTGTTATTGCGGATGGGCTGGTGACTCGGCTTTTCGCTGTTAATTTGTAGCCGTCTCGGCTTTGGTTGAGGGGAGACGTTCTTTATGCGTATTGTTTTTATGGGTACGCCTGATTTTGCTGTGCCTTCGCTGGTTTCGCTTGTTGAGGCTGGCAATGAGATTGCGCTTGTTGTTACTCGTCCTGATGCTGTTCGTGGGCGTGGTAAGAAGCTTGAGCCGTCTCCTGTTAAGGCTAAAGCGCTTGAGCTTGGTCTGCCCGTTGTTGAGGCTAATCGTATGACGCCTGAGGTTGTTGAGGCTCTCCAAGCTGCGCAAGCCGATATCTTCTGTGTGGCTGCTTATGGCTGCATTTTGCCTGATGACGTGCTGCATATGGCGCCGCTTGGTATTGTGAATGTTCATGCGTCCTTGCTGCCTCGTTGGCGTGGGGCTGCTCCTATTCAGCGTGCGATTCTCGCTGGTGATGAGGTTGCTGGCGTTTCTATTATGCGTATTGGACATGGCGTTGATACCGGCGCTTATTGTGCCCAGGCGTCTACGTCTGTTGCCGGTAAGCATGCCGAGGCGCTCACGATGGAGCTTGGTGAGCTTGGCGGCAAACTGCTTGCCGATACGCTTCCCTCTCTTGCCGATGGCACCGCCGTGTGGACTGAACAGGATGAGGCGCTCGTTACCCATGCTGCCAAGATTTCCAAGCTGGAGATGCGTCTGGATCCGCAGATGGCTGCGCT
Organism: Coriobacteriaceae bacterium; assembly: GCA_025993015.1. Taxonomy (NCBI): domain Bacteria; kingdom Bacillati; phylum Actinomycetota; class Coriobacteriia; order Coriobacteriales; family Coriobacteriaceae; species Coriobacteriaceae bacterium. Next base: position 2,294,533 of record DAJPFV010000001.1, on the reverse strand, counting down.
CGATTGCGTGCGTCATGTGCTCGCTTCGTCCGATACCGCGCCTGCCCGATGCGTGATTGCCGGCAAGACCGTGCGCGTGCTCGATGCTGCACCGGCCGATGTCTCGCTTGGCGAGGGCGCTGTTGACGTTAAGAACAAGCGTGTTTACCTGGGTCTTTCCGATGGCTCGGTTGAGTTGCTCGAGGTTAAGCCCGATGGTAAGCGTGCTATGGCCGCTTCTGCTTGGGCTGCTGGCCTGCAGGGCGCCGATCTTATCTGGGGTGTTTTGTCATGAGCAAGCTGTCTCCCGCGCGCAAACTTGCGCTCGATGTGCTCATGGAGGCCGATCGCCGCGGTATGTATGCGCGCGACGTGCTGTCCTCTCGCGCATCTGCCAAGGCTATTGACCAGCGCGATTCCGCTTTTGCCGCTCGTTTGGCACTGGGCGTTGCGGCTACCCAGGGTATTTTGGACGAGCTGCTCGATCAGTTTCTTGATAAGCCTAAAAAGGTTGCGCCGCGTGTTCGCATGGCGCTTCGTATCTCGGCCTTCGAGATGCTCTATCTACATACGCCTGGCCGCGTCGCCGTAAGTCAGGGTGTTGAGCTGGTTCGCTGCGGCGCTAAGTCCGCCGCTGGCTTGGCCAATGCCGTGCTGCATAAGGTTGCGGACAATGTTGAGGACTTTGCCACGGCGTCCGATGTAGATGAGTCTGAGCGACGCCTGGTTCGTCTGTCGCGCCTGATGGGCCTGCCGCGCTGGCTGTGCGCTCGTATTATGGCGTCGTTTGACACGCCAGAGGGTGCGCTTAACTTTGCCGGCAATCTGGCCCCCGCGCCGCTGGCCCTGCATGAGAACGCCTTTGCGACCAAGCTCGATCCGTATATCTCGCAGCTCGTCGCGCCTGTCTTTCCGGGCTGTCATGCCCCGGTTGATGCGCAGGTTACCGTTGCTTCGGGTGTGTTTGAGCGTGCTGCCGCGGTGGCATCTGATCTCAACGCGCAGCTTATCGCCACAGCTGCCACGCGCCCTGGAAGCTGCCTTGAGATTGGTGCCGGTCGTGGCACCAAGACCTATGTGATGATGAGCCAGGCCAAGCGTGCGGGCTATGAGCGTCAGCATACGGCGCTCGATCTGCATGATCGCAAGTGCGATCTGAATCTCGCTCGCCTGCATAAGGCCGGTATTCAGGGCGTTCGTACGGTTTCGGGTGATGCCTGCGAGCTTGATGAGGTGCTCACATCGTTTGATGCCATGCTTGGCAAGCCGGTTAAGTTCGACACGGTCTTTATCGATGCACCGTGCTCTGGCACCGGAACTATGCGTCGTCATCCCGAGATCCCGTGGCGCCTGACCGAGCGTGACGTCACGTGCGAGCTGCCCAAGCTGCAGCTGACGATGCTCAAAGAGGCTGCTGCGCGCGTAGCTGCCGGCGGCGAGCTCATCTATGCGACGTGCTCGGTCTTCGACGAGGAGAACACGCAGGTGGTGGATGCTTTCCTTGCTTCTCCCGAGGGTGCCGGCTTTAGCGTGGCACCGCTTTCCGAGGCACAGATTCTGCAACTCCCCGAGTTCGATCAGGCCAAGAAGCTCGTTTCCGTACGCCAGAACGACCGAGGACTTTTCCAAAGCGTGCCGGTTAACGCGGATTCCTACGACGGTCACTTCTGCGCCAGGCTGGTCCGCAAGTAACGACTAAGTTGCGGTGAAATAGGGATTGAATAGCGGCTTCTGCCCGCCAAACAGTCCTTATTTCACCGCAACTCATAGTGATGCCTGGGTAGCTAAAGAAACGGCCCCGCGATCGATGTTGATCGCGGGGCCGTGTTGTTTCTAGTGGTTATGCGGGCAGTTGGCGCAGCAGCCGCTCGTGGCGTTGGTGCTGGAGCCGCCGCTTCGCTGGTCGGTGTTGTAGAAACCGCTACCCTCAAATTTAATGCCGCTGGCCGAGAACGTCTTGGCCGCCGGGGCACCGCAGCTCGGGCACACGACCTCGGGAGTCTCGGACATGGGATGCTCAACCTCAAACACGTTGCCGCAGCTCGAGCACTTGTAATCGTAGCGCGCCATAATACTTCCTTTTCAGCACAAAGCGGGCAGATTACTCTGCCCGCAAAAATTCAAACGTCTGTAACTGTACCCTATATCGGGCGTTTTATCACGCTTCGCCCCAGAATCTATGCGTGTTGCGCAGGAGCTGTGCGGTTTTGTCCTCAGCGGCCGCAACGTCGGCCTCGTCAGCCTGCCAGGTCCAGTTGCCCGTGGCCACGCCCGGTACGTTCATGCGCGCGTCGTCGCCCAGCCCCAGGACATCCTGCAGCGGCATCATCACCAGGGGAGCGTCGCTTGCCAGCGCGTCGCTCATCAGCTTGGCCGCCACCTCAACACCGCTTGGTTCGTCGCCGCCCGCAAAGGAGCGCGTGCACCAACCGGCCAGCGTCGACGTATCGTGCGTCGAGGTGTACAGAATCTTGCCGGGCGTGGGATGCACACCGCAACGAACGTCGTAATCGCTAAACTCCAGCACTTCCATGCCGGGGAAGCCGCAGGTCGAGGCCATGGCGCGAACACCGGGCGTCAAATAGCCCAGGTCCTCGGCGATAAAGTTGAGCGGACCCAGCTCGTCGTAGGCGGTCTGGAACAGGTCCTTGCCCGGGCCCGCCAGCCAGCGACCGTCGGCGCAAGCCTTGCCCGCGGGGATACTAAAGTAGCTGTGGAATCCCAGGAAGTGATCCAGACGCACGCGGTCGTAGAGCGAAAACGCACGACGCAGGCGATCCATCCACCAGCTATAGCCGTTCTGCTTCATGTGGTCCCAGCGAAACGTCGGGTTGCCCCACACCTGGCCCTCGGGCGCAAAGTTGTCGGGCGGCGCACCGGAAATCTCAATCGCCTTGCCGGTATCGGACAGCCAGAAGTTCTCGGGCTCGCTCCACGCGTCTGCCGAATCGTCGGACACGTACATAGGAATATCGCCGATAACCTCGATGCCCTTCTTGTGCGCATAGTTCATGAGCTCGCACCAAGCCAGGTCAAAGCGGTACTGCATGTACGCCTGAAGCTCGGCCTCGTCGTGGAAGCGCTTGTCGTCGATCAGGTGCTCGTTGTAGCGTGCAACATCTGCCGGCCAATCGTGGCGCGATTCGCCCTCAAAGTACTTCTTAACCGCCATATAGACGCAGTACTTCTCGAGCCAATCGGCATTGCGATGCTTAAACGCGGTATACAGCGGATCGGCATCTTCGCCGCCGCGGGTCTTCCAGGTCTCAAAGTCGGCGGCCAGCTCCTTGTGGCTCTCGGGCAGCAGGTCGATATTGCCAGCAAAAGCCGAGGGCCCGGCATAGGGGGAGCGGAAGAAGTCCGTCGGGTTGACAGGCAGAACCTGCCAGTAGCGCATGCCCATAGCGGCCAGATGGTCGATAAAACGACGCGTGGGCGCGCCAATCGTGCCGGGCTTGCCGTCGTCGGTGGGCACCGATGTGATATGGCACACAACGCCCGCGCCGTGGTCGAGCGGCTCTTGCAGACGCTGCTCGGCGTGGTGATAGATGATCGACGACCCCAGCGGATACAGATCGAGTGTGACGGTGCCATTGTGAATCTCGCACTCGTGACCGCTAATCACATCGCTCGCACATTCGTCGAGCGCCGGAATCGTCACGCGGTGTGAATTGCGCAGGCTGCGGTTGATGATAACCGTCGCGGCCTCACCGTCTTTACCGGTGCGCGTGTAGGCGAGTACCTCGTCGTTGAGCGCGAAGGCCTTGATATCGCCGTCAACCATAAACGGCAGCGCGCGGCGCACGGCCGAGGCATTTTTAAGGATGGCGAGCGTATCGAAGTCGTGCAGGTCTTCCTTCAAAGGCAGCGTGCGGCGATTGCCCGGATCGGTCAAGCCCTCAAGGCCGTACTCATCGCCATAGTAAATCGAAGGCACGCCAGGGAACGTCATCTGCATGAGCGTTGCAAGCCAAAAACGGCTCTTGGCCAGGCCCATCGAGTTCTCGTCCAGGCGCCATTTGCTGCGCTCGCACTCGGGCAGCTGTGACTCGTCGGGGCCGCCGCCGAGCACCGAGATGATGCGCGGACGGTCGTGGCTCGAAAGCAGATTGAGCGCGCAGGACAGGGCCTCGCGCGGATAATTCTCACGCAGGGTTTCGATATCCTCGGCTGCCTGGTAGGCGTTCTTGTAGCCCATCAAAAAGCCGATGACCATGTCGCGGAAGGGGTAATCCATGGCCGAGTCCAGCTCGGAGCCTTGTAGATAGCGACGCAGATGGCCGTAGCTGATCTTGTTGGAGGCGTCTTCCCAGACTTCGCCGAGCAACAGCGCATCGGGCTTTTCGGCAAGTACTGCTTTCTTGATCTCGGTCAGGAAATCGTCCGAAAGCTCGTCGGCCACGTCAAGGCGCCAGCCATGGGCGCCAGCGCGCAGCCATTTACGGATCACACCGTCCTTGCCCAGGAGCCGCTCGCGTACCAGCTCGGAGCTCTCATTGATGGCGGGCATGTTACCCACGCCCCACCAGCAGTCGTACGAGCCGTCCTCGTGGAAATAAAACGCATCGCGCCACGGCGAATCCTCGCTCTGCCACGCGCCCACGCCGGGGTAGTTGCCATAGCGGTTGAAATAGATGGAGTCGTCACCCGTGTGGTTAAAGACGCCGTCCAGAATGATGGAAATTCCCAGCTTCTCGGCCGCCTGACACAGTTCGGTAAAGTCCTGCTCGGTGCCCAGGATCGGATCGATCTTGGTGTAATCGGCGGTGTCGTAGCGGTGGTTGCTCGCGGCTTCAAAAATGGGGTTGAGGTAGATGGCTGTAAAGCCCAGCTCGGCGATGCGAGGCAGGTCTTCTTGGATGCCCTTGAGCGATCCGCCGTAGAAGTCCCAGGTCTTGATGGAGCCGTCCTCGGCGCGCTCGTACACAGGCGGCTCGTTCCAGTCCTCGACCATCCGGCGCTGGATTCCGTTGCGCGGTTTTTCGACCTCGGCCAGCGTGCGCTCGCGCCAGTGCTCGTCGCGGGCATAGCGATCGGGGAAGATCTGGTAGACCATACCGCGCTCGTACCACTCGGGTCGAACTTCGCGGTGTTTGTAGACGGTGACCTGGAATGACGGCACCTCGGCGTAATCGTAGGTTATGCCTTCGCCGCCGGTGCGGCCCTGCGGTGCGCCCAGGCGAACCTCGGGCTGGCCCTCGATATTGCAGATAAAGCTGTACCAGATAAGACAGGGCTCGGCGCACTCCAGCTCGACGGTAAAGATGCCGTCGCCCTCGTGCGTCATGGGATACCGAGACTCACCGATCTCATCGACCCAGGTGCGCAGCGTAAGCGTTGCCTGGTTGGGGTCGGCATCCTCCAAAATCACCGAGAGGGAAACGGAAGTTCCAGTGGTCACAGCGCCAAACGGAGTGCGAAACTGCGGCAGACGGCTGTTGTGTATCAATCTCATAGTACGGTCCAGTTCAATAGAATCACGGCCTGCGGGCCATGGGCTTTACGCACAGGATGTAAGTATATCTGTTGTACACAGGCTGTATAAACAACATCCGTTTACCATCGGCGAACGGTTGTCCTAGAAAATCGTTTTACCAACTATCAACAGAGAAGGGGCGCCCGGTTGGAGCGCCCCTTACATAGGGTTTGATTAGGTTTTGGATCGTCTGTGGGCTAGCGGCGCTTGCGGGTGGCCGTGGCCTTGCGGACGGACGTCTTCTTGGACGGAGCCTTTTTCTCTGCCGGAGCGGCGGGGGAGACCGGGCTCTCCTTGGCGGGCTCGGTCTTTGCAGTAGCCTTCGGAGCGGTCTTGACCTCAGCGGCCTTCGGTGCCGGCTCGGCCTTTACTGCGGGCTTGTCCTCGGCCGTAGCCTCTGCCTTGGGAGCAGCGGCCTTGGTCGTGGCCTTTTTGGCCGTCGTCGTAGCGCGCTTGCGCGTGGTGGTCTTGGCGGCCGGCTTTGCCTCGGCCTTGGGCTCGGCACCCGCCTCCTCGACCTTGACGGCGGGCTTTGCGGCAGCCTTCGTAGTGGTCTTCGTAGCAGCCTTCGTCGCAGCGGCCTTGGTCGTTGTCGACTTCGTAGCCGTGGCCTTCTTGGCGGTCGTGGTCTTGGTCGTGGTCGTCTTCTTGGCAGCGGTCTTTACCGGAGCCTTGGCGGCCGGCTTGGCATCAGCGACCTCGGCCTTTACCTCGGGAGCAGCCTCGGCTTCTGCGGCCTTCTTGGCAGCGGCGGTCGTGCGCTTGCGCGTGGTCGTTGCCTTGGCAGCAGTCGTCTTTGCTGCGGCGGTCTTGGTGGCGGCAGTCTTGGTTGTCGTAGCCTTCTTGGCCGTCGTCTTGCGAGTCGTGGTCTTCTTAGCTGCGGGCTTTGCAGCGGGCTTGACCTCGGTCTCTGCCTCAGGAGCAACCTCAGCCTTCACCTCAGGCTCGGCCTTTGCGGGCTCAGCCTCAACCGGCTTCTCCTCGGCCTTGGGCTCCTCAACGGTCACCGGCTCAGCTGCAGCCTCAGGCTCGTCGACAACAGCCGCCGGCCTCTCAATCTCCGGATGCATAAAGAAGTACAGGTCCAGATACTTATCGGCCGAGCGCGTCCAGCTAAAGTCCTGGCTCATGGCCTGCGTGACCAGCTGGTTCCAGGCGTCGCGGTTATCCCAGAACAGACGCGCCGCGCGGAATACCGCGTCGCCCATCTCGTCGCCGTTAAAGTTACTAAACGAGAAGCCCGTGCCCTCGCCGGTAAACTCGTTATACGGGATTACAGTGTCCTTCAGACCACCGGTCTCGCGCACGATGGGCAGCGTGCCGTAACGCATGGCGATGATCTGCGACAGGCCGCAGGGCTCAAACTTCGACGGCATCAGGAACATGTCGGCGGCGGCGTACATGCGCTGCGACAGCGCAGGATCGAACTCGATGCGTGCGGCCATGGTGCCGGGGTACTTGTCCTGGAAGTAGCGCAGGCCGTCCTCGTAGTCGCGGTCGCCGGTGCCCAGCACCGCCACCTGCACGCCGCCGGAAAGGATGCGGTCGAGCGCATACATGACCAGGTCCATGCCCTTCTGGCGCGTCAGGCGCGTGACCATCACCATGAGCGGGCGGTCGTCGCGAACCTCGAGGCCCAGCTCCTCCTGCAGCTTGGTCTTGCACACGGCCTTGCCGGAACGGTCCTCCACGGTGTAGTTGGCGGCAATGCGCTTGTCGGTCGCCGGGTCAAAGCCCGCAACGTCGATGCCATTCAAAATGCCCTGCAGCGCGTACGAACGCTCGCGCAGCACGCCGTCCAGGCCCTCGCCATATTCGGGCGTCTGGATCTCGTTGGCATAGGTGGGGCTCACCGTGGTAATGGCGTCGGCATAGCGCAGGGCGCCCAGCATGTAGTTGATGCTGCAGGCGTCGCAACGCAGCTGCGAGGCGGCCGCCGGAATATGTGCCACACCCAAGATGTCCTCCATCACGGTGTCGCTAAACTGGCCCTGGAACGCCACGTTGTGAATCGAGAACACGGTCTTGACGCGGTCGTACAGCGGCAGGCCCTGGTAGAACTCGCGCAGGAACACGGGCGCCAGTGCCGTCTGCCAGTCGTTGCAGTGCAGAATATCGCACTCAAAGCCGGCCGGCAGGTGCTGCAGGCTCTCGGTGATGGCCTTGGAGAAGAACGCGAAACGCTCGCCGTCGTCAAAGAAGCCGTACGGATAGTCGCGCGCAAAGTAGCGCTCGTTATCGATAAACATATAGGTGACGCCGTCGCGCTCGAGCTTCTCGAGTCCGCAGTACTCGTTGCGCCAGCCCAGGCTCACGTAAAAGTCGGAGAAGTGCTCCATCTGCGCCTTGTACTCGTCCTTGATGGTGGCGTACTTGGGCACCATCACGATGACTTCGGCACCGGCGCGAACGAGCGCCGCAGGCAGCGAGCCCGCCACGTCACCCAGGCCACCGGTCTTAACAAACGGTGCGCACTCGGCCGAGGCAAACACGATCTGCATCTTTTTGCTGGAATCAGCCATATTGTCTCCCATGTTGTAATTCGAGAATAGCCGCCTGGCGCTAACCGGGCGGCTATTCTACCGTTTACGTGCTATTTTGCGACGCCAATGTTAACGAACGATGGTGGTATCGGAAGTTAACGGAGCCTTGCCCAGCACCAGGATGTTCTCGGGCGTGCCGCGAAGCTCGGTGTTGACGGGCACCACGTTGTTCTTGTCCAGGATGGCGTTCTCAACGCGGGCACCGCTCTTGATGATGCAGCTCTGGTTGATGATCGAGTTGGTCACCGAAGCGCCTTCCTCGACCACGACGCCGCGCGACAGGATCGAGTTGCGCACGGTGCCCTTGATGATGCAGCCGGCCGAGATGATCGAGTTGCACGCGTGGCTGCCGGTCGCATAGCGCGAAGGCGGCACGTCGTGAGCCTTGGTCAGGATCGGGCGCTCGGGGTCAAAGAGCTGGTCGGCCACGGTCTGGTCGAGCAGGTCCATGCTGCGGCGATACAGCGACTTCTCGCTAAACACGCCCACGACCTCGCCCTTGTACTCGTAGCTGCACACGTCGATGTTGCCAAAGTCGCCCTGGAGTGCCTCGAGCAGGTCCAGATAGTCGGCGGCCTGGTAGTGGTCGATGATCTCGAGCAGCGTCTCGCGGTTGACGATGCAGCAGTCCATAGAGGCGTTGTCGCCATACACGACGCCGGCGCTCACGCCCGTCAGGCGGCCGTTCTCGTTGATCTGCAGCTTGGTCTCGTCATCGACATTGCGCGTGGCCTTGCAGTACACCACGGTCATCTGGGCGCCGGAGTTCTCGTGCGCCTCGATGATGGTGTTGAGGTCCATGTTAAAGATGATGTTGGTGCCCATCATCACAACATAGGGTTTGTCCGAGCGCTGGAACAGCGTCTTGTTGGAGATGATGTCGCGCAGCAGGAAGCGCATGCCGCCCTTGGTGGTGCCATACGCGTTGCCGGGCACCATGAACAGGCCGCCCTTCTTACGGTCCAGGCCCCAGTCCTTGCCCGAGCCCACGTGGTCGATCAGCGAGCGGTAGTTGCCCGGCATGACGACGCCGACGGTCTTGATGCCGGCGTTCATCATGTTGGACAGCGGAAAGTCGATCAGGCGGTAGCGGCCCAAAAACGGGACGGACGCGATGGGGCGATCCTTGAGCAGCACGCTGCCGTAGGTCGAAGAGTAGTTAGCGGTGATGTAACCGATGGCCTTGCGATTGATCATCGGATCATTCCCCCTTCCCGATAACGACGTCATTTCCAACGACGGCCGTATCCTTGGTGGTATCGACAGAGCCGAGCTTCACGCCCTCTTCGACCGTGGAGTTCTCGCCCAAAATTGCGCGGCAGATGTGCGCGCCGCTCTTAACGTGCGCACCCGGCAGCAACACGGAGTCCTCGACTACGGCGCGCTCCTCGATGATGACATCGGTCGAAAGGATCGAGTGGCGAGCGGTGCCGTAGATCTTGCAGCCGTTGGAGACCAGGCAGTCGTCCAGGCGGCCGTCGGGACCAATATAGTGCGGCGGACGCGTGGTGATGTTGGACATGATGGGGAAGTGCTTGTCGAACAGGTCGAACTCGGGGTTGTTGCCCAGCAGGTCCATCGAGGTCTCGTGGAAGCTGGCGATGGTGCCGACGTCCTTCCAGAAGCCGTGGAACTCGTAGCTGTACAGACGCTTTTCCTCGCCGAGCAGCTTGGGGATGATGTCCTTGCCAAAGTCGTGGCTCGAACGCTGGTCCAGAGCGTCCTCCTCGAGGGCCTCGATCAGAACGTCGGCCGAGAAGATGTAGATGCCCATGGAAGCGAGGTTCGAATCGGGCTTCTCGGGCTTCTCGGTAAACTTGGTGATGCGGCCGTCCTCGGGGTCGGTGGTCAGGATGCCAAAGCGGCTGGCCTCCTCCCACGGCACGGGCATAACGCTCACCGTAAGATCGGCGTTGTTCTCAATGTGCGTCTTGAGCATCTTGCGGTAGTCCATGCGATACAGGTGGTCGCCCGAAAGAATCAGGACGTACTTGGGGTCGTTGGCCTTGATATAGTCGAGGTTCTGCGTAATGGCGTCGGCCGTGCCCGCATACCAGGCGCCGCCGGTCTGCGTCTCGTACGGCGGCAGGATCGACACGCCGCCGTCGCGGCTGTCCAGATCCCAAGCCTCGCCGGAGCCCACATAGGCATGCAGCAGGTAGGGGCGATACTGCGTCAGAACGCCCACCGTGTCGATGCCCGAGTTGGAGCAGTTGGACAGCGAAAAGTCGATAATGCGGAACTTGCCACCAAAGCTAACCGCCGGCTTAGCGATCTTTTGGGTGAGTGCCCCCAATCGGCTGCCCTGTCCTCCTGCGAGGAGCATCGCGATGCATTCTTTCTTACTCATCGATTTCTCCTTCTGTCATCGATGTTTCTAAACCCATTAGCGACGGGCGCGGCGCTCGGTCGCGCCCGTCGAGTAATGCCGTGCTGGCAAAGGGAGCTCGCGCGCTTATGCGTGCCAGATCTCGTCGCGGTACTCGCGAATGGTGCGGTCGCTCGAGAACCAGCCGCTCGAGGCGGTGTTGAGCAGCGCCTTGCGGTTCCAGGTCTCCTGGTCGCCGTAGCTGCCCGTGAGCTTCTCCCACGCATCCACATAGCTGCGGAAATCGGCCATGACCAGGTCGGGGTCGTTGTTGTTCATGAGCTCGTTGTAGATGCTCTCGAAGTTGCCCGAAAGACCCGCAAAGGTGTTGTCCTTGAGCTCGTCCATCACGCGGCCCAGACGCTCGCGGTCGCCGTTGAGGGTATCCCACGCAAAGTAGCTGTTGGATGCCCAGAGCTGCTCGACCTCGGGAGCGGTCAGGCCAAAGATGGCCTCGTTTTCGCGGCCAGCCAGGTCGGCGATCTCGATGTTGGCGCCGTCGAGGGTGCCCAGCGTAATGGCGCCGTTCATCATGAGCTTCATGTTGGACGTGCCCGAGGCCTCTTTGCCGGCTGTGGAGATCTGCTCCGAGATCTCGGCGGCGGGGTAGATGAGCTGGGCGTTGCTCACGCGGAAGTTGGGGATAAAGCAGACCTTCATGACCTCGTTGACGCGCGGGTCGTTGTTGATAACGTCGGCCACGGAGTTAATGAGGCGGATGGTCTCCTTGGCGAAGGTGTAGCTCGAGGCCGCCTTGCCGCTAAAGATGAAGGTCGTCGGCGTCACATGGAAGTTGGGATCGGCGATGCGACGGTTGTAGATGTCCATCACCTTCATGATGTTCATGAGCTGGCGCTTGTAGGCGTGGAAACGCTTAACCTGAACATCGAAGACGGTGTTGGGGTCAATGACCAGACCGGTCTCGGCCTTTACGTAGGCAGCCAGACGCTCCTTGTTGGCGCGCTTGGAGGCGCCCACGGCCTTGAGGAACTCGGTGTCGTTCTGGAACTCCTTGAGCTTCTCCAGCTCAAAGGCGTCCTTGAGCCAGCCGTCGCCAATGGCCTCGGTGACCAGCTTGGCGTAGGTGGGGTTGGCCTCGGCAAAGAAGCGACGGTGCGAGATGCCGTTGGTCTTGTTGTTGAACTTCTCGGGCGTGAGGGCGTAGAAGTCCTTAAGCACGATGTTCTTGATGATGTCGGAGTGAATCTTGGCCACGCCGTTGACGCTGTGGCTGCAGATCACGGACAGGTTGGCCATGCGAATCTCGCCGTCCCATAGGATGGCGGTCTGGCGCAGGCGCTCCTGCCAGCCTTCCTGCGTGGTGTCGAACGACTCGTGCCAGCGGCGGCTGATCTCGTCGATGATCTGGTACACGCGGGGGAGGAGCTTGGAGAACGTGCCGATGGGCCACTTCTCCAGAGCCTCGGGAAGGATGGTGTGGTTGGTGTAGCTCACGACCTGCGTCACGATGTTCCAGGCGTCGTCCCACTCGAGCTTCTTCTCATCGATAAGGATGCGCATGAGCTCGGGGCCGCACATGGCGGGGTGCGTGTCGTTGGTGTGGATGGCGACGAACTGCGGCAGCAGCTCCCAGTTCTCGCCGTGCTCCTTCTCAAAGGTATCGAGCAGGCTGTAGATGCCGGCCGACACAAACAGGTACTCCTGCTTTAGGCGCAGCAGACGGCCGTGCTCGCCGGCGTCGTTGGGGTAGAGGATGGCGCTGATGGCCTCGGCCTCGGCGCGCTCGGCGTCGGCCAGGGCGTAGTCGCCGCGGTTGAAGGCCTCCAGGTCAAAGTGCTCCTCGACCGGCTCTGCGGCCCATACGCGCAGCTTGTTGACCGTCTCGCCGGCATAGCCCACCACGGGGATGTCATAGGGAACGGCCAGGATGTCCTGCGTGTCCACCGTGCGGTAGAACGTGCGGCCGTCCTCCTCAAAGCCCTCAACGTGGCCACCAAACTTAATGGTCACGGCCTTGTCCTGACGACGGACCTCCCAGGGATAGCCGTGGGTGAGCCACTCGTCGGTGGCCTCGACCTGGCTGCCGTTGACGATCTCCTGCTTAAATAGGCCGTAGCGGTAGCGCATGCCGTTGCCGTAGCCGGCAATGCCCTCGGCTGCCATGGAATCCAGGAAGCACGCGGCCAGACGGCCCAGGCCACCGTTGCCCAGCGCCGGATCGGGCTCCTGGTTCTCGATGACGGACAGGTCAAAGCCCATGTCGTCGAGCGCCTCGGCGACCATGTCGCGCACGCCAAAGTTGAGCAGATAGTTATCGAGCAGGCGACCGATCAAAAACTCGATCGAGAAGTAGTACACGCGCTTCTTGCCCTCGGCGGTGGCACGGGCGTCGCTCTTGGTGGCAACGGTGCGGGCCTTTTCGGCCACGAGCTTGGCCAGGGCGTTAAAGCGGTCGAGGTCGCTGGCGGCCTCGACGCTCTTGCCGCTGATGCTCATGACGGCATCGCGATAGAGCTCGGTAAACTCCTGCTTGTTGTCGAAGATCTTATTCATACGTTCCTTTCCCCCGGGGATATCTCCCGGAACGGTTATGACTTACATCCTACGCCCCAGCGGGGCGGGTGATTACAGTGGTAACGGCTTTGTTACGCGTCCTTAGCGGTCGACTTAACAGAAGCTGACTTGGCCTTGGAAGCAGCCTTTTTGGCAGCCGGCTTCTTGGTCGCGGGCTTTGCCGAAGCCTTGGCAGTGGGCTTGGCAGCCTTAGCCTTGGCCGGAGCCTTCTTAGCGGCTGCGGCCTTGGGCTTCACCGAGGACGTACGCTTACGCGTGGCCTTCTTGGGCTCCTCGACAACGGGCGGCTTGTAGCTGCTGGGACCGCGGCGCTTAAGCACCACGCCTGCCAGACCGGGCACCTTGATCTCGATGGAGTCCATCTGCCCGTTCCAGGGATAGGGCTCGCTCGAGCAGGTGTAGGGCTCCTCGCCGGCGTATCCGCTGCCACCAAACTCGGGACGGTCGGAATCGAAGATGACCTCCCAGTCACCCTCGCGCGGCACGCCCACGCGGAAGCTCTCGTAGCTCGCCGGGTCAAAGTTGATCAGGATCACCAGGTCGTCATCGACGTCCTCGCCCTGGCGCACAAAGCTCACGATGGACTGCTTGGAGTTGTCCGCATCGATCCAGGTAAAGCCGTCGTCGGTGTAGCCGCGCTCGTACAGGGCGGGCTCGGCGGTGTACAGGTGGTTGAGCGCCTTGATAAACGCCTGATGATGCTTGTGGGTCTCGTACTCCTCGGTCAGGAACCACTGGATGGACTCGTAGTAGCGCCACTCGATAAACTGGCCGATCTCGTTACCCATAAAGTTGAGCTTGGCACCGGGGTGCGTCATCTGGTAGAAGGCCAGCGTGCGCAGGCCGGCAAACTGGCGCCACCAGTCGCCCGGCATGCGGCCGATGAGCGAGCACTTGCCGTGCACGACCTCGTCGTGGCTCAACGGGCAAATGAAGTTCTCGGTAAAGGCGTACATGATGGAGAACGTGAGCAGCCCGTGGTTGCCGGGGCGCCACGGAAAATCGGTCTGCATGTAGTGCAGGGTGTCGTTCATCCAGCCCATGTCCCACTTGTAGTGGAAGCCCAGGCCGCCGTCCTGCGGCGGATAGGTCACGAGCGGCCACGCGGTGGACTCCTCGGCCATCATCATCACGTCGGGGTAGTGCGCCTCCACAGCGCAGTTGACCTGACGGATAAACGCGCTGGCGTCCAGGTCCTCCTCGGTACCGTACTTGTTGAACTTCTTTTGGCCGGGATCGTCGATGCCAAAGTTGAGGTACAGCATGCTGGACACGCCGTCCATGCGAATACCGTCCACGTGGAAGTTCTCGAGCCAGTACAGCACGTTGGAGACCAGGAACGAGCGGACCTCGCCGCGGGCGAAGTCGAACTTATGCGTGCCCCAGTTGGGGTGAATCTCGTGCTCAAACAGCATGTGGCCGTTAAAGGTGGCAAGGCCGTGGGAGTCGGCGCAAAAACCGCCGGGCACCCAGTCCATGATCACGCCGATGCCCGCTTCGTGGCACGCATTGATAAAGTGCATGAGCTGCTGCGGATTGCCGTAGCGCGACGTGGCGGCATAGTAGCCGGTCGTCTGGTAGCCCCAGGAGCCATCGAAGGGATGCTCCATGAGCGGCATGACCTCGATGTGCGTATAGCCCATGTCGCGCACGTAGTCCACGAGCTCCACCGACAGGTCGTCGTAGGTGTAGAACTCGCCGCGCTGCGCTGGGAAGGGATCCATGGGACCGGGGTAGTTGCCGTACTCGTCCGGCTCGCCCTGTGGCGCGTCGCCGTGGCGCTTCCACGAGCCAATATGCACCTCGTAGATGTTAAGGGGCTGCGACATGTGGTTATGGCCGGCACGGCGCTTTAGCCATGCGGCGTCGTTCCACTTGTAGCCGTCGAGCGTCCACAGCACGCTTGCCGTACCCGGAGGGCACTCTGCCTTAAAGGCGTACGGATCGGCCTTGTAGAGCTTTTCGCCCTCGTTGGTCTCGATGAGGTACTTATAGAGCTGGCCCTGCTCGGCGCCAGGAATAAAGCCTTCCCAGATAGCGCTCGTATGCACGGGCACCAGCGGGTTGGATTCCTCATCCCAGTCGTTAAATTCGCCAATGACGTGAACGCTCTTTACATCGGGCGCCCAAACGCAAAAACGCCAGCCGCGCGTACGGTTCTGCGTGTCCGGGTGCGCGCCCATCTTTTCCCAGCTGCGCTCCCACATACCGATGCCAAACAGATAGACATCGTCCTTAGAGAGCTCCGGTGCGTGAGGAGCCGGCTTGCGGGTTGCGGGCTTTTTGGTTACTGGCTTTAGCTTTGTATCGCTCACGTTTGATCCCATCATGACGCGGCAGCGTGTTGCCTTGTTGACTAAATGCGAAAGGTCCAGGGCTGCACGAATCGAAGGGACGGCGATAGTTCTATGATTCGTTCCACCTCGCGTGCTCGGTGGAACTTTCGGCAGAAACTACCATAACACCTGTACATTACTTTTATGGGGGAAAGTGGTTTTGCGGTGGCTTTTAATCGGTGAGCGCCATGTTTATGCCACTGGCAGATTTGCGATGGTAAAACTCTTGACAGTTTTACCAATTAGGGTTTCAAGAATGTTAGTTTGACGTTTGGTAAAACGTTTTTAGCAGGTTGTTTACCATTTGACATCGAAAGGTTCGTATATGTCCCATAACGCCGCTCCCAAGGTTGCTTTTATTTTCGATTGCGATGGCACGCTGGTTAATAGCACCCCCGTTTGGGCTTATGCTCAGCCTGAATTATTGCACCGCCACGGGATTGACGTGACCGTGGATGACTTTGCCCAATTTGAGCACCTGTCGCTGGAGGACGAGTGCCAGGCCTACCACGACACGTGGGGCATTGGCGCGAATGGCGAGGAACTATATCGTGAACTGAGCAATATTCTGATTGATGGGTACTCCAAGGTGCCGCCGCGCGAGGGGCTCCTGGCATTTTTGGAGCAGGCGAAGGCGGCGGGCATTGCCATGTGCGTGGCTACGTCCACGCCGGCCGAGCTGGTGCAGTCTGCGCTCGCAGGTGCGGGGCTCGACGCTTACATGGAGTTTGTTACCACGACGGGCGAGGCGGGACGCTCCAAACAGTTCCCCGATGTGTACGAGCTGGCTCTGCGCCGCTTGGAGGAGCGCCACGAGTGCAAGTTTGAACGCGCTTGGGTGTTTGAGGACGCTGTCTTTGGTCTAAAGAGTTCTGGCACCGCCGGCTTTAAGCGCGTGGGCATCTATGACCCGCACGGCCGTATGAAGCGCGACGACGTACGCGCCAACTGCGATATCTTTATCGACAGCTATGAGGACCTGGATCTGGCCCGTGTGCTTTCGTTTGAGGGATAGGCGAGGGCCGTGGGTTGCAAGGTATTAGTAGTCTGCGGCTCACCCGTGGTGGCGAGCGCGGATCTGTTGCGTAGGCTAGCAGGGGAGTGTGACCACGTTGTCGCCGTGGACCGCGGACTCGACGCGCTGCTGGGCGCCGGCCTGAGCTGCGACGTGTATGTGGGGGATGCCGACACGGTGAGCGATGCGGGTCGCGCATTGGTCGATGCCGCCACCGACTTTGAAGTTGAGCGCCACGACCCGTACAAGGACTATACCGATCTGGCGCTGGCGCTCGATTCCGTCCGTCGCCGCTGGCCAAGTGCCGAAGTAGTTGCGACCTGCGCCACCGGCGGCCGTCCGGACATGGCGCTTTCCGTACTGGGGCTGCTTGCAGGCTACGAGGACGCTCCAGTCTGGATAGCCGAGGACAAGGTGGTCGCTCGCATCCTTCGCGCAGGCGAATCGTGGACCATTGAAGGCCACGAGGGCAGCACCTTCTCCATCATCGCCATTGCCCCCAACACCGAGGTAAGTGAACACGGCCTAGAATGGGAACTAGATCGCGCTCCGCTAGGCTTGTTAGCCGACACGGGCATCAGCAACGTCGTCAGGTCAACAGCCACAATCCAAGTCCACACTGGCACCGCCATCGCTTACCTATATCAATAGGCCTTTAAAGTCTGACTCAAAAAAGTCCTTGCACGCCGCGTCAACTTCCCCTATAGTTTCTCCTCGTCACGGGGGCGTAGCTCAGCTGGGAGAGCGCTTGACTGGCAGTCAAGAGGTCAGGGGTTCGATCCCCCTCGTCTCCACCATCGTGAATGTAAAGGTCTTCGGTATTCCGAAGGCCTTTTTTCATGCCAAAATGCCTCGCGCCATAAATCCAATCCACACCAACAAAAAGTTGCACAAATTATTTCCCATGTCTGTACATAGTTTGTTAGACAAACGCGATTATCGGCGCAGCTCGCTTCTTCATTTGGGCTTCAGGAACGCCCTTAATTACCGCCAGCACCTCAATAAGCTGCATCGATGTGAACAACATCCCAAAACAACTTCCTTGAGCACGCTAAATGAACGAAATGTTGTCCGCCATTAGCCAAATCAGTTTTGCTGCCAGCTTGTGCTAGGATACATAGCGTTACATGAGTTCAACTGTGCTCGCGGCTCCAGCAAGTCACAAAGCGCAGGGTCGATCAGCATCCGGCCGTAACGGCGGTGCCAGAAACACCACGAGCTCCAATAAAGAAGTCATGCGACGTTATTTATTTGCATTGATGTAATTCCAAGGTGCATTTAATAGCTTGCGTGTCAAAGCGTAGTAGTCCTACAGCTGTTTGCGTGCGGTCCAGTTTTGTTCCCGCTTGACTGGCTCGCACGCAGCCAGCTGGGGTCGCGGTCATTTTTGCGATACACGTCCGCGACTCTAGCAACTGCTTCTATACATACCGTTCACGGTGGGGCAGAGCCACGTGCTTGTCTGACTGGGCTCAGGGTTTGAATATGGAGCGCCTTCGCGCACAAGCGCCCTGGCGAAGCCATACCCAAATCCCGTGAGCCATACGTAAGACAGCAAGGGGGGTGGTGCTCGTGTGGTATGTGATCCAGGTCATTAACGGTCGCGAAGACGTAATGCGTGAGCGCATCGAGCGCGTGGTGCCGGCTGGCGCCATGGAGGAGCTCTTTTACCCCCAATTTCTAACCGAGATCAAAGTACACGGCGAATGGGTCAATACAACCAAGCCGCTCTTTCCCGGTTATCTTATCTGCGACACGGCAGATCCCCGCACCGTGCAACAGTATCTGCTGCGCATGGACGACTTTGCCCGGGTGCTTGCCCAGGACGGTCAGTTTGTGCCGCTGGCAAAAGAAGAGGTCCAGCTTATTGGCAGCTTTACGCACAGGGGAGACCGCGTAGTGCCCATGAGCGAGGCCCTAAAAGATGGCGATCAGGTCGTAGTAACGGCTGGTCCGCTGCTGAGCCACGAAGGCCTTATCAAAACCATTAACAGACGCAAGAGCACTGCTTATTTGGAGCTCAACCTGTGCGGCCGGCGCGTAACCACCCGCGTTGGCCTCGCGGTGCTTTCAAACGAGCAGCGCGTCATGCGCAACATCAAAAAGGCAATCGCCTAGCTGCTGGCGGTCGCCACACAGAACAGGGAGGATCCCCGACCCGGGGACGAAGTCTTGGAAGAAAACGTGTCGGATAAAACTCAATTTGCAACGGATGCGCCTGCGGGGGCAGCGCTCATTGCTCAGGCCATGGACCGACGCGAGGGCGCCGGCCGCTACAAGGCCATGCAGTCCATCATGGACTGGGATCGTTCGCGCTTGGTCTACCGCGCCGTTAAGCGCGCCTTTGACGTCGTGTTCAGCGGCTGCGTGCTGGCCGTCATCGCCGTTCCCAGCCTTGTGCTTGCCGCGGCCATCCGCCTTGAGAGCGAGGGCAACCCCTTCTACAGCCAGATCCGCGTGGGCCAGACTCGACCCGACGGCAGCTTGACTACTTTCCGCATGTGGAAGTTCCGAAGTATGTACAAGGACGCCGACAAGCGCCTCGCCGAGCTCAAGGAGCGCAACGAGATCGCCGGCGCCATGTTCAAGATGAAGGAGGACCCCCGCGTCACCAGGATCGGGAAGTTCATCCGCAAACATTCCATCGACGAGTTCCCGCAGTTCCTTAATGTGTTCCTGGGCCAAATGTCTGTCGTCGGCCCGCGCCCGCCGCTGCCCAACGAGGTCGCGGAGTACACCGAGTACGACCTGCAGCGCCTGGCAGTGAAACCAGGTATTACCGGCTGGTGGCAGGTCACTGAGCGCAACTCGACGGGATTCGAAGGCATGGTCCGTCGCGACCTGGAATATATCGCCAAACGGGGCGTTTTCTTCGATTTAAAAATAATCCTACTCACTGTGATTGAGGTCGTCAGCGGAAATGGCGCTTGCTAAAGAGACACCAGAGAAATACGAAGGCACCTGTTCAGTGGTTGATCTTCCCGGGCGAGTCGAAGTCCTGGGCGCACCAGTCGACCCATGGACGATGGGGCAGACCGTCGAGGCGACCGACGCCCTCATCAAGGAGGGGCGCTTCGCCCACCTGATCGGCGTGAACGCCGACAAGCTGCTGCAGATGCGCGACGATCCCGAGATGGACGCGTGCGTGCGCCGTTGCGAGATCGTTAACGCAGATGGCGCGTCCATGGTCATGGCCGCCAGGAAGTTGGGCGTGGACCTGCCCGGGCGCGTGGCCGGCATCGACCTCATGTGGGAGCTGTGCGGACTGGCCGAGCGCGAAGGGCACAGGGTCTACCTGCTGGGCGCCAAGGCCGATGTGGTCGCAAAGACCGCAGGGGTACTGTCCGAGAGGTATCCCAATATGGTCCTCGCTGGCTACCGTGACGGCTACTTCGGCGACGATGAGTTCGACGCCGTGGTCGCCGAGGTTGAGCAGGCCGAGCCCGACATCGTGTTCGTGGGCATCACCTCGCCCAAGAAGGAACGCCTGATCGAGCGTTTCCGCGAGCTGGGCGCCAAGGGCGCATTCGTGGGCGTGGGTGGCTCGTTCGACGTCGTCTCCGGCAACATCCCGCGAGCCCCGATGTGGATGCAGCGCGCAAACCTGGAGTGGCTCTTCCGCATGATGCAGGAGCCCAAGCGCCTGGTGAGGCGCTACGTGGTCGGTAACGCCCGTTTCTACATGCTTCTCCGCAAGGAGTCAAAGAGGAGCAAGGCCAATGTCTAAGAAGAAAGTAATGCTCGTCTTCGGAACCCGCCCGGAGGCGATCAAGATGTGCCCGCTCGTCAACGAGCTGAGGGCGCGTTCGGATGAGTTCGAGACGGTCGTGACCGTGACCGGCCAGCACCGCGAGATGCTCGACCAGGTGCTGCGCGTCTTCGACGTGACCCCAGACCACGACCTGGCGATCATGAAGCCGGGACAGACGCTGTTCGACGTGACGTGCGACGTGCTTCTCAAGCTCAAGGCCGTCCTCGAGGACGAGAAGCCCGACGTGGTCCTGGTCCACGGGGACACAACGACCAGCTTCGCCGCGGCACTCGCATGCTTCTACCTGCAGATCCCCGTGGGGCACGTCGAGGCCGGCCTGCGCACGCACGACATCTACAGCCCCTGGCCCGAGGAGTTCAACCGCCAGGCCGTCGACATCGTGAGCGAGTACTACTTCGCCCCCACGGAGGCCAGCAAGCAGAACCTGCTCGCCGAGGGCAAGCCCGAGTCCAAGATCTGGGTCACCGGCAACACCGGCATCGACGCCCTGCGCACCACCGTGAGCGAGGGCTACTCCCACCCCGAGCTCGAGTGGGCGGAGGGCTCGCGCCTCATCCTCATCACGGCGCACCGCCGCGAGAACCTGGGAGAGCCCATGCACCGCATGTTCCGCGCCATCCGCCGCGTGATGGAGGAGCATCCCGACACCAAGGCGATCTACCCCATCCACATGAACCCGCTCGTCCGCAAGGCAGCGCACGAGGAGTTGGACGGCTTCGACCGACTTCACATCATCGACCCGCTCGAGGTTCTCGACTTCCACAACTTCATGGCCGCGAGCCACCTCATCCTGACCGACTCGGGGGGAATCCAGGAGGAGGCGCCTAGTCTGGGCAAGCCTGTGCTTGTGATGCGCGACACCACCGAACGTCCCGAGGGTGTGGCGGCCGGCACGCTGAAACTCGTGGGCACCGAGGAGGACGTCATCTATCGTGAGTTCAGCCGCCTGCTCTCTGACGAGTCTGAGTACGCGGCCATGAGCCACGCCTCGAATCCTTACGGTGATGGTCATGCGAGCGAGCGGATTGCGGACGTGCTGGCAGGCCGGTCGCGATGATTCGGGTCCTGCACATCATTCAACAGCTGGGGCCCGGAAGGGGCGGGGTGAGGACCTTCGTCTCCACGATGCTCGATTGCCCGGCTCCTGATATCGAGCAGAGTGTGCTGTCGGTGGGAAGAGTCGAAGGGGATAGGTTTGGAGAGCGATTCTTCGGTCCTTTAATCGATAGCTACAGCCCGCTACTGGTTGGCACTCTGGGGGCGAAGCGCCTTGGCGCTTTTCTATCGAAGCACCGTTTCGATATCGTTCAGATTCACACGAACAATGCGCTCGGCTTCGTCTTCGCCTCTGAGGCCAAAAAAGCCGGAGTTCCCTCGCGCATCGTGCACTGCCACAACAGCGCGCTTGGCAGCACCTCGCGTTTGAAGAATATGGTCAACGTGGCCATGATAGAGAGGTTTCTCCCGTCGGCGAGTGAGCGCTGGGCATGCAGCGAGGTCGCAGGTGAATATCTCTTTCAGGGCGCTGGCTATGCCTTGGTGCACAACGGGGTCGATTCCGATAAATTCCGATTCTCGTCCTCTGACCGGGCTGCCGTTAGACATCGGCTTGGGATCCCGGGCAATGCCACCGTCATAGGGTTTGTCGGGGCAGGCATTCCTGCGAAAAACACCCTGCGCGCCCTCGATATCTTCAATCAGCTGCGCTCCAGTGAGGCCGATTCCCGCCTTCTGCTCTTCGGCCAAGCCGAGGAACTTCCCCTTGCGAAGGAGAAGGCGGCTAAATTGGGGCTGAGCGAATCGGCGGTTTTCATCGGTACCGTTGACGATATCTGGAGGTACTACAGCGCCATGGATGCGCTGCTTGCCCCCTCTTTCCACGAGGGGCTACCGATTGCCTTCATTGAGGCCCAGGCAAATGGACTGCCCATCCTCAGCTCTGACGCGGTTACCCAAGAGGCCGATTTGACGGGCCTTCTCAAGCGCGCAGCACTTTCGCTTTCCGACAAGGAGTGGGCTGATTTGCTGGAAACCTGCGCCGGCAAAAGGGAACTAACTGCCGAGGCGGACTATGTTCCGTTTCTTGATAAAGCGGGTTACACCACGAGGTCGCTCTACGAGCAGCTCTCTGATCGCTATAGGAATATGACTAAAGGAGCGTAATATGACGACCGAGTATTTATCCATGCAAGAGGTGAAAGCTGCCGAGCTGCGCCTCCTTCGCATTTTCGACTGCTATTGTCGAGAGAACAATCTGCGATACTCACTGGGTTCCGGCACTCTTCTCGGTGCGGTTAGGCACAAGGGGTTCATTCCCTGGGATGATGATATCGATGTCGTCATGCCCGTTGAGGACTACAGGAAGTTTCTGGCTGGCTTCGCCTCCCGTACTGGAGCGAAGCAATCCCATGTTGGGCTTGCCAGTCAGCTGAACCTTAAAGGTTCAGCTGCAATTCCTTTTGAAAAACTGGTGGATACCAGCATTGAGGTAAAGTCTGCATTCATTGCAGAGGGAATCCGCGAATATGTGTGGATCGATATCTTTCCGATTGTTTCTTTCGAAAGTGAAGCCGAAGCCAGCAAGGCCTGGGATGCAGCAGTTCGATATAAGTACCTGTTCCAAGCATCAAGATGGAGCTCGGGACAGCCAGGAGTTGCTGGCTGCTTCAAAACCGTCTTCGGCGCGTTTGCCAGGCACACCCCTCTGCAACAGTGGGCTCTCGGTAAGCTAAGAACGATGACGGATAACGGTTGCTTTTCGACTATCGGCACTGCTGCCAATCTGGCTTGGGCGGTCAGCCAGTCGCTGGAGGTTTTCCCCGCAAGCCTGTTTAGCAACTTGGTTGAATACGAATTCGAAAACGAACGGTTCTTTGGCTTTGAGGATGCGGATCGCTATCTCTCTATAATGTACGGGGACTATATGTCACTTCCACCTGCCGACAAACGTATTGCGCATGAGTTGAAGGCCTGGCGCGTCAGCGCTTCCAGCAACTTCGACCCTACGAGTAGCGGAAGCACCGATGAACAAGATTGCTAAGGCGCTTAAATGGGGCGCTTCCGCCCTGCGGGTTGCCAAGGTGCGCGTTGTGACCGGAAATCGGCTCAAGATCGCCTCAGGCAAACCATTGTACCTGGGCAAGGGCGCACGGGTGATATTGGGCGAGGGCGCTTCCCTCAGCATCGGTGCGGGCGTTTATTTGAGCCCCGAGTGCTTCGTACAGGTTAATAAAGGCGCAACTTTAGTGCTGGAAGACGGCGTCTACATGAACGAGGGCTGCCGAGTGACGGTAGTCGAATCCGCCCACATCGGTGCTGACACGTTCTTCGGTCCCAATGTCCAGATTTACGACCACGACCACGAATTCGACAGTAGGGGGGTTAGCTCAAAGTTAATCCACGCTCCGGTTTCGATTGGTCAGCATTGTTGGCTTTGCGCTAATGCGGTCGTTACGCGCGGTTGCTCGATTGCGTGCCGCTCTCTCGTCTCGGCGAACTCTGTTGTCACGTGCGACCTTAACGAGTCGGGTGCGCTGTACGCTGGTGCGCCCGCTCGATTGATAAAGAGATACGACTAGGAAGCCTTCTTAAACGTGGATCAAAAGCTGAACATAACCCTTATCGTGCCCGTGTACAACGTTGAGTGTTACCTCGAGCAGTGC
Source organism: Coriobacteriaceae bacterium (assembly GCA_025993015.1). Taxonomy (NCBI): domain Bacteria; kingdom Bacillati; phylum Actinomycetota; class Coriobacteriia; order Coriobacteriales; family Coriobacteriaceae; species Coriobacteriaceae bacterium. Next base: position 2,270,847 of record DAJPFV010000001.1, on the reverse strand, counting down.
GTCCGCTCAATTCTGGAACAGTCGTATTCAGTTTTCGAGGTGCTGCTCGTCGACGACGGCTCGACCGACGGGTCGAGCGAGCTGTGTGATCGGCTCTCCTCTGAGAACGATTGCGTGCGGACAGTGCATAAGGAGAACGCAGGGCTTGGTTTCGCGCGTAACACGGGACTTGACAACCTGCGTCCTGAGTCAACGCACGTAATGTTCGTTGACTCGGATGACTGGCTCGAATCCGACATGGTTGAGACGTTCGCCCGAGCCATTGAGGACACCGGGGCGGATTGTGTTCTTGGTGGTTTCACCAAGCGAGATGATAAAGGAAGTCCCCAGTTTGAGTTCAAGCTCGAGGACGCCGTGTGGGAGGGCGACGAGCTAGCAAAGAGGCTTGTACCCCGTGTGTGCGGCAGCACCCCCGAGATGTCCGATTCGATTCCAATGTCGGTATGTTCGTCTATGTTCGCAATGAAAAACATAGACGAACATACCCTGCGCTTTCCCTCAGAGCGCGAGGTAATCAGCGAAGACTTCGTCTTTAAATACAAGTACCTCCGGACTAGCAACAAGGTGGTGACAACGAGCAGCGTGGGGTATTCGTACCGAACGAATCTTTCGTCACTTAGTACTTCGTATAGACCAGATCGCTTCGATGCCAGCCTTATTTTCTACGACTACGCTCTTCGACTCGTGGCGGACTCGCCCTCGGAAGCGGAATGCGTTTTGAGATTAAAAAAGACCTTATTTATCAATATGAAGATGTGTATCTCGCAGGAAGTGCCTCGCGTAAGCGGTAAGAGCCGACGTGATGCCTGCGATGCTATACGAAGAATGGCGAGTGATAGTCGCCTGTCAAAGGTGATAAGCGACTATCCATGCGAGAGACTCGGCTTTACACAGAGAGTCTTTGTGGAACTGCTGAGGCGGCGTGCCGCGAGTATTCTCTATATGGCCGCTTCGTCTGGGGTTTTCTAGATTGGAGGCTCGAACATGGCTTTAATTGATGGACTAAAGACTTTATATAATTCTATTTTTCTCAATAACGATTTACTGATTAGCCGTTTGAGAAAATTAGGCGTTGCCATTGGGGACGATGTGACTTTTTATTGCCCCAAAGAAATGACGGTTGATATTCAAAATCCACATCTAATCACCATCGGTGACCATGTAAAGATTACGGGTCCATCTACAATCCTGACGCATGATTATTCTTGGGGGGTAATTAAGGGAAAAACGGGGGAGGTTTTCGGAAACCAAAAACATGTGACCATTGGGAACAATGTATTCATTGGATGGTCGTGCACAATCTTGTGCGGCACGACCATCGAGGACAACGTGATCGTCGGAGCGCACTCCGTCGTCAGCGGGAGGCTAGAGCACGATTCTGTTTATGCAGGCGTTCCCGCAAAGAAGGTTTGCTCATTAGAGCGCTACCGTGAGAAGCGTGCGTCAGCCCAACTGGACGAGGCGAAAGACTACGTAGCCCGTTTTCGTCGTCGTTTCAAGCGCGATCCTCATGCAGAGGAAATGAAGGAGTATTTCTTTTTGTGGGCCACCCCTGATCGACTTAACGACAGCTATGTTTTTCAAATGAGTCTCATGGGAACTTACGACAAAAGCGAAGCGATTTTAGCAACACCGAGACAATTTAATAGCTTTGAGCAGTTCCTTGCCTGCTGCGACAAGGCCGAAGTGGAGTAACCATGAATATGAACAATAATAGACCCGTTGTAACAATTGTTGTTCCCGTCTATAACGTCGAGGAGGAATTAAATAGGTGCGTTGAGAGCCTTGTGGGTCAAACGATCAGTGATCTACAAATTATTCTTGTTGATGATGGATCGACTGACTTGAGTGGTGAGCTTTGTGACGCCTGGGCAGACCGTGATTCCCGCATCTGCGTTATACATAAGCAGAACGGCGGATTGTCCTCTGCCAGAAATGCCGGTATCGATGTTGCCGAGGGTAAATACCTTGGTTTTGTTGATAGCGACGATTATATCGAGCCCGATATGTACGAAACACTTTTGGCCGGAATGGTCGATGATGAAGTGTCTATGGTCACATGTGGTAGATATGTGCATATGGGAGACACTGTTAAAAATGAATACACAACACCCGAAGTGATGAGGTTTAATTCCGCAGACGCTATGAAGGAGACTTTACTCGGTAACATTATTGATGTATCTGCGTGTGATAAACTTTATCGTCGTGAGCTGTTTGACGAAATCCGCTATCCCTATGGACGCATAAGCGAGGACGCAGCCATTATTTTGCAACTGCTCGATCGCTGTAGCGATGTCGTTCATGTGGGGAAATGTCTGTACCACTACGTTTTTCGTACCGGAAGTATCAGCAAGTCAACCTACAGCCATAAAAAATTTGATGTTATGCATAACTGTCGGGAGATGACAGCTTGGGTAGAGAAATACAAGCCTGATTTTTCTATGGACATCAACTCCTATTGCTGCGCACAAATGGCAGGAATGATTGAGTGCATGATTTGCTCCCCGGGAGCGAGAAAAGAATGGGGCGAGGATTACAGCGCTTATTGGGGCCTATTCCGTCATTGTTTCCAAAGCTACGTTACGCTTGGTGGACACAAAAAAGTTGAAATTGCGCGCGTCTTTGCCACTCGTATGCATCTTTACCGCCTATTCTGGCTAGCCCGTCAGGTTAGAAACGGGGTAAAGCGCTATGTGTAATGATGCTGCAACCGTTTCCATTAAGCGAAAAACTCTTGCTGATGTCACCATCAAGGATATAGACATCGTGTTAGCGACCTTACTCTTTTTCGCTCCGACGGATGGCAGTGGCGGCGGAGCGTACTCGTTGGTTCGCTATGGCTTAATTGCGTATCTTGTCTTAAAGAACATTCTTTGTTGTAAGAGCATTCCAATTGTCATGATGCTCCTTAGCGCATTCTCTGCGCTTATGGCGTACTCGACCTGGATTAATACCCATAGTCCGACTTGGTCCTTTTCCGGATTCATGTTTGGAATGGGAATCGTTGCCGTCATTCTTGTCTATGTTGATGCGTGCTGTCGCCTTTCCACCGAGATTGTTCTGAAACGCGTGCTCGTCATCTTTATTGTTGCGATCTTACTCAACGATTTAATGATGGTTGTTTTGCCCTACAATCGCTCTGATTCCAGTACGGTGTACCTAATCGGAAATAAGTTCATAGTATCCTACGCGCATTGTCTGCTTTCTGGTCTTATGCTCGTTTGCTACAGAGATAAGATTACTTTAAATCGCATTATCGTGATCATAGGCGCCTTTATGTCGTATTTTTCTGGCTCAAGCACAGGTGCCATGATGATGGTCGCTATGCTTGCTTTGACGTTTGTTCCCGCTAAAACTCGATTCGTTATCGCGAACCCTTTGTTTCTAGCAGCCTCTGTTGTTGTTTTGAACATTCTCATTTGGGGACAAGCAAATCTATTCCAAATGCCTGAGTTTCAGAATTTTGTAGTCAATGTTTTGCATAAGAATCCAAATATGACTGGACGTGAGCAGCTATACGCCGTCACTTTTGATCTGGTTGCAATGAAGCCTATTTTCGGGTGGGGATACCTTACCGATATTTACCGAATCACTTTTGGCTACGGTAACGCGCAAAACGGATTGTTTCACCTTATAACCCAGTGTGGAATCTTGGGCACTACGGTCTATTTCGCAGGTTTATTTACGTCTCTTCTCGGAAAACCGGTTCAGAACAAAAACCTTTTTGGCATTTACGCCTTTTTGCTTTGCATGGTTCTCGGTTCATCTGTGGAGATCAACCTTTCCTTCCAATTCGCTTTTGGCATTGCTTTGGTTTGCGGAGCTTTGCACGGTTTTGATGCTACGGAGAAATAATATGCTCGTTGGAATTATGACAATGCACCGAGTTCCCAATTACGGGTCTTTCTTGCAAGCCTATTCACTAAAAAGAATGATTGAATCCTTGGGTCATCAGGTGGTTTTTGTCGACTATCACATTGAGCCCGATATCTTGCATAAAGGGGACATAAAGGAAACCCTTCGATGCGAGATGAGGCAAGTTGGACAGTGGTTTAAATCCTCATCATTGGGTCATTCAATAAAAAAGGCTCTCGGTTGATTTCCGATCTCAGCCGAACACATTAGGCGGACAGGCCGTTCCCGCAGCTAGCCGAACGCCCCCGAGGCCCCATCCGGGCCCCGGGGGCGCCGTTTTCCCAGTTGAAGGAACGGTGGAGATGTGTTTCGATGGGTCCGGTGGCCATGCTCCGCCCTCCGCCCGGCACCTCTTCCCAGACTCAGCCGGACGGTCGGTCAGTCTATTCCGTTTTGCCTTCAGGCTAGGCCAGCGGGGCATCGCCCCTCTCTGCGCGCGCCCTCTCGATGAGTCCCGGCGTCAGGTCGAGCTCGGCCAGAGGCACATCCTCCACGCCGTAGGCGTCAAGCAGCGCCGCCGCATCGTCCCCGAGCATCGCCCTGAAGGCGCGCGCGGGCGTCGAGAAGCCGAGCGCGCCGCGGGGCTCGGAGTTCACGTGCGACATGGCGAGCGCCATGTCGGCCGGGGAGAGCCGGTCGAACCTGAGGCCGGCGCCCTTGGGCAGCAGCTTCCTTATCTCGACGTGGTTGCGCTCGCAGGCGCCCTTCTGGTCGCTCCGCCTGGGGTCGCAGTAGAACAGCCTCGTCTCGCCGGGCCCCTCGCCGAGGAGGGCCGCGACCGCGGCCTCGTCGGCGAACTCCGCGCCGTTGTCGGTGAGCACGGCGCGGAACACGCGGCGCGCCCCGTCGGCGCCGAGGACCGCCCGGACGCCCTCCAGGGCGGCCGCGACGCACCCGGCGGTCTTCCCGCCCAGCGGCAGCGCGAGCTGCAGCCTGCTGGGGCGGTGCAGTAGCGTGAGCAGGCAGGCCGAGTCCTCCCGGGCGCCCTCGACGGTGTCCATCTCCCAGGCCGCGGCGCACGCGTCCTCCCCGAGGGCGAGGAACGCGGCGTATGACCTGCGGGCGGAGTGGCGCGTGGCCGCCCGGACGGCGGCGCGCCTCCTCGGCCTGTAGCCGACCTTGCGCCTGAGCTCCATGTTGGTCATGCCGTCGTAGCCCGCCGCGACCCAGCGGTAGATGGTCGAGGGAGACAGGTCCACCGGCCCGCCGTTGCGCGCCGCCATCTGCTCGGGCGAGAGCCCCCGGCGCAGGCAGTCCCTGATGGCCTCCAGCCTCGCCGCCGCGGCCGGCTCGTCGGCGTCGATCCCGCGCCTGGACGAGACGAGCACCGAGTCGGCGCACAGCTGCGCGGCGCGGGCCTCGTAGAAGACGTGCGGGCGGCGCTTGCAGCCCACCGCGCGGTAGCGGCCGCACCCGTTGCAGCAGCGCGGCCACGCCGCCAGGCGCGGGCAGGCCGACGACAGGTCGGTGTCGGCGCCCACGCGCTCGCCGCGCCTGGGCTTCGGCGCCGTCACGAACCTGTGCGACGCCACCTCGGCGCTCACCGTCGAGGGCGACCTGCCCAGCTCCCTCGCGATCTCCCTGCACGAGGCCCTGCGCTCCAGCATCCTCTGGACCGTGTCCCGCTCGTGCCTCGTGAGCCTTCCGTAGGCCCTCGGGGCCGCTTTCGCGGAACCCTTCTTCCTCTTTCCGGACATGCCGTCCTCCGATCTTCCGGGGCCGGCCGGTCCGGCCCTCAGGGTATCGGGTTCCCACATTCATCCGCACATGTGCGGATGAATGTGGGAGGTGTTCGGATGAAGTCGATAATCAAGGAAAAAAGGCTCTCAAGGGGGATGCCGGCTCATCGCGTTCCGTAATGTTTAGTTGCGATGATATGCTTGGAATCACAGATAGACGACACTACAACACGAAATGCGACGTCTTGGTCATAGGCAGCGATGAAGTGTTTAATTGCCTCCAGCTTGGTTCCAATATCGGTTACTCCCTTGAATTGTTTGGGAGGCGCGCCAATGCAGGTAAAGTGATAAGCTATGCCGCTTCGTTCGGCAATACGACGTATGAAAAACTTGACCACTATGGGGTGGCTAGGGAAATAGGGGATTGCCTTAATTGTTTCGAGGGGGTTTCAGTTCGTGACACGAATTCCGTTGACACTGTAAGTAGGCTTACGGGAAAAGCCCCAATCATGCATCTTGATCCTGTACTCGTCGGTGGAGTGGAGAACGAAGACTGGTCTCCCTGCAACGAGAGTGGATTCATGATTCTTTACGGCTACAGCTTCCGATTTACCGAGGATGAATGCAGAGAGGCTCTCGAATTTGCTCATTCCCACGGGCTTGAACTCATCGCATTAGGTGAGGACCAGCCCGTGCGCGATCGCCATATTCGATGCCGCCCTGACCAGGTTTTACCATATTTTCGAGCAGCTGATTATGTGTTAACCGACACCTTCCATGGAAGCATATTTTCTATCGTTACCCATACGCCTTTTGTGACGATTCCCCGTGGAGACCGAAACGGCCAAGGAGGCAATGTCCAGAAACTAACCTCGCTTCTGGACGGACTCAATCTTTCTGATCGGCGACTCAGCTCAATTGATAAATTGGGCAAGGTTCTCGAAATCAAACCAGATTTCGAATCTTCAGACAAGATTCGAAGCTCTGAGTCGCTACGCTCGCTCAACTATCTGAGATCATATCTCTCAAATGGAGGCGTTGCCGAGTGATGACTAAACAGATCAAACCGCTTCCAATATTACAGGGCAAGACCGCTTTTGCGATAAACCTTATCTCGCAAGTGTCTGTTATTGTTGCTCAGATGGTCATCAGCTTGTTTTTGACCCCGATTGTTCTGGAGAAAATGGGGGCAGAAGCCTATGGCTTTGTTGGTCTTGTTAACAACTTTGTAAGCTATGTGGCTGTAATTACTACTGCCTTAAATTCGCTCGCAGGTCGCTATATCACGATTGCGCACCATAGCGGGGACCAAGAGGGTGCGGAGTCCTACTACTCCTCCGTGTTTTTTGCAAACTGTGTAATGGCCGTCGCCGTGTTGGCTGGATCCGTTCTTCTTGCGGCAAATATCGAATCAGTCGTGTCGGTTTCGCCTGGGCTAGTTGAAGATCTCCAGCTTATGATTTTGCTGGCATTTTTCAATTGCGCGCTTAGTCTTGTTGTTGTTGTTTTCGGAATTGCCGCATTTATCAAGAACCAGCTATACCTCAACGCCATTGCCCAACTTGTGTCCTCCGTCATAAGGGCGATGTTGCTGTGCGTTCTTTTTTTGACTGTAGTTCCACATATGTGGTATTACAGCGCAGCTGCAGTTGTCGCATCGGTCGCATTCCTCGCATTGCAGATTTGGACTACGAGACGTATTGCTCCAGAATACCGGGTGAAAGCGACCTGTTTTTCAATTCATAGAGTACTCGAAATTCTCAAAAGTGGCTTATGGGTCAGCATCGAGTCAATAAACAAGCTTTTGCTTACCGGTCTTGATTTGTGGATTTCGAATCTCTTTGTTGGTGCCTACCAGATGGGGATTTTATCAGTTGCTAAGACGATCCCCAATGCTTTGTTATCCGTTTCAAATAGTCTTTCCAGCCTTTTCTATCCCAAATGCGCCGAGCTTTATGCCAAAAAGAAAACTGACGAGCTTGTTAAACAGTTTGGCTTTGCAATGAGATTCACCGCTGCGGTCATGATTGTGCCGCTCGCGGGCTTTGTTGCATATGGTCTTCATTTTTACGAACTATGGCTTCCCGGGCGAGACGTATCGGAGCTCCTTCTGATTCAGAGACTATCTGTTCTGACTGTTGTCTCGTTACTCGCGAGCGCGCTCGTTGAGCCTCTTTACTATGCCAATACCCTTACTAATAAGATAAAGGGATCAGTTCTTATTACTTTAGGCTTCAGCTTACTTGTCGTCGCAATTGAATTGTCCCTTCTGTTTTTTACAGAGCTTGAAGGCCTCTTTGTAATCGCTTCTGTCAGCTCCGTTCTCATGACGTTTAGACATTGTTTTATTCAGCCCGTTTATGCTGCTCATGTGTTAGGTCTGCGTGGATCGAGTTTCTATAAACCACTTGGTAAAGAAGTTGTGGGGCTTTTCGTCGTTCTCGCAACATTTGCAATTCTTTCGAAAGCGTTGCCGTTTTCTTCGTGGGCGTGCTTTCTGATTTCTTGTCTTATTTCTGCAGCAATCGGTTATACGGAGCTATCCCTCCTTCTACTCGATGGGGAAGAGCGACGTAAGGCTTTTGGAATGTTATTGGTTAGGAGGCGTTAGGTTGCAAGACGAACTTCCATCGAACTCTTTCGACATGCTGTTCGCAAAAGCTCGTTATGCTGTGGCACTTCAGGACTCTGATTCGAAAAGCCTTGAGTTGTCCGCTTCTGGTGGCGCTTTTGCTTTGTTTGCCCGCTCTGTTCTTCGTGTTGGTGGTGCCGTATTTGGAGCTTCCCTTCTCGACAACGGCACTGTCCGTCATATTTGCATAAAGCGGATTGATGACTTGTGTAAACTCCAAGGATCTAAATACGTTAAGAGCAACGTTGCAGATACATATGAAGAGTGTGCCCATCTTCTTTGCAAGAACACCGTAGTGCTATATTCCGGTACGCCATGCCAGATAGCGGGACTTCGAAAATATCTTGAAAAATCAGTTCCGAAGGAAGTCGTTGCAAACAACTTGCTGTGCGTCGATCTTATCTGTCACGGAACACCAAAGCAGGAGATTTTTTCTGCATATCTTGAATGGCTCGCCACGAAGAATAAAGCCGATGACGGCATCCATGGCTATGCTTTTAGAAGCAAAAAGATGGGGTGGGGACTAAATTATTATTACTACTTCTATCGTCGAGGTAGAAAACACGAGGTGCTGGGGCCCGCCCGTGATGACCCATATTTCGCAGCTTTTACGAAAGGGGTCATCTATCGGAGGTGTTGTTACAAGTGTCCCTTTGCAAGACTCGAACGTGTTGGAGACATCACGATAGGAGATTATTGGGGCATCGATTCCGTTCATCCCGGCTTTTCTGACGGACGAGGCGTTTCCGCGGTCCTAATAAACACTAGTAATGGCGAGCGTTTCTTTAATGAGTGCTGTGCCGATGAATGTAAGTGGATTAAATCAACCGTTGAAAGCGTTGCTGCAAATAACTCAAATCTCGTCAAGCCAGCCTCTCGTTCTGCTGATGACGAGAGGCTGGCCGATGAGGTCGAAAGAGCGATTTCTGCTGGTGACCACAAGCTGGCATTCGAAAAGCTGCTGGCACCAAAGCTTAGTTTGATGGCAAGAATTAGGCGAATGCTTCCCTGGAAGCTTGTTCGTATGGTTTACGGACATGGACGGTAACTGCTTTTCGTTTAGACACTTGTAGTGCAAAGCTCACTCACACGGCAAACCCTCAGTGGAAATATCGACAGACAGCTCATTCGTTACAGTCCTTAACAATTTTAATCAAAGGCGAAAGGTGTTTATTCATGTATTACATCAACGAGAGGTTAGTTAACCTACACCGCATTTTTGACCAGAACAAGCGCGAGGGTTACCTCAGACTTGATCTGAACGAGAACCCCGAGGGGCTATCTCAAGAGTTCATCGACGGGGTTCTTTCGGGGGTGACGCCCGAAATGGTGGCCCAGTACCCGGAGACTCTTGAGTTTACCGAATTCCTCGCTGGAAGACTTGGTACGGACATCGAGCATCTGTCGCTTGTTAACGGGTCTTCCGAAGGAATTCGCAACATCATTGAGGCCTTCACTGCGCCTAACGGCGAGATCGTTTGTGTATCGCCTTCTTATGCAATGTTCGAGGTCTACTCGAAGATGTATGGACGTAATTTTGTGCCGGTTCCTTATAGGGATGACCTAACCATCACGGTGGATGATGTGATTTCTAAGATTAGTAATGACACACAGCTGCTTATTCTTGTTAATCCGAATAACCCCATGGGCAACGCCTGGAGCGAGACTGAGATGTCACGCTTTTTCGAGGAAGCGGAACGACGTCAAATTACCGTTCTTGTCGACGAGGCATATCATTATTTCTGCCCCGAGACTTCCATTAATTATGCCCTTACCCATGAACATGTATTTGTAACTCGTACTTTCTCAAAGCTTTTCTCGCTTGCTGGAGCTCGTTTAGGCTATGTAGCAGGATGGCCTAAGGGAGTTGCCCTCGTTCAGAAGCTGAATACTCCCCACAATGTAAATATGTTCGCTATGCTCTTTGCAAAGAAAATCATGGAAACCGAAGGCATGCTCGATTCCATGATCGAGAATCAGCTAGCTGGCAAACAGTGGCTCGTTGAGCAACTTGACCGTAATGGCTATGAATATCGAAGCAGTGAAGGCAATTTTATGTTCATTAAGCCGTTTGGCGATGCTTCAGAAATCGTTCGCCGTATGAAGGCCGAGAAGGGCATCCTCATTAAGGAATATGACGGTATTGGCGCTTTTGGCAGCTGCCTGAGGGTTACCACTGGTCCTAAGCGTTCGATGGAGCGATTCATGGAAGCGCTGATTGAGTTGGACAAGGCTTAGCCATGACTAAGGTCATTACCTACGGAACCTACGACCATCTTCATCGCGGGCATGTCCGCCTGTTGGAGCGTGCCAAGGCCTTAGGTGACTATCTAATCGTTGGCGTTACGTCGGATGACTTTGACAAACAACGCGGCAAGATTAACGTTCAACAATCGCTTGAAGAGCGTATTGCAGCAGTGCGTTCAACCGGGCTTGCGGACAAGATTGTCGTCGAAGAGTACGAAGGCCAGAAAATCGACGATATCAAGCGCTATGGAGTCGATATCTTCACTGTGGGATCGGATTGGGAGGGCCAATTCGATTATCTGAATGAGTACTGCAAAGTTGTGTACCTCGAGCGCACCAGTGGTGTCTCTTCTACGGAAATCCGAAGTTCGGTTAAACTTCGCTGCGGTTTAGTTGGATATACCGACTATATGAATCGCGTTTTTGCTGAGTGCGGTTTGGTAAATGGTCTCGAGGTTGCCGGCATTTGTGTTGAAGATCGCAGTTTGCTAGATGAGGGCCCACTTGGAACTGAGATTGTAACGGATGAATACGATAAGTTACTGGATGCAGTCGATATTGTATATATTCACTCGCATCCTGATCGACATTACGATCAGGTGAAGCGAGCCTTAAATGCCGACAAGCATGTGATGTGCGAAGCGCCTATCGCAAAGAGCGCTAAGGAATGCAGTGAGCTTTTCGCATTAGCCGACGAGCGAGGCCTTGTGCTGATGGACTCGCTGCGCACGGCATACTCAACCGCCTACGCACGCATGCTGTTGTTGGTCACCGGTGGACGTATTGGCGAGGTCGTTTCGGTCGATGCCACTATAACCAATCTTAAGACCAATCGCGCTCCTTTTGATACGCGTCGCGACACTGCTTGGAGCAGCATGACGGCATGGGGGCCGACGGCCTTATTGCCAATCTTCCAGATACTAGGTACTAAACCTAACTCGGTGCGCATTTCGTCCTTGTGCGAGAAACACGACAAGACTTTTGATGAGTTCTCGAGGCTTGACGTTGAGTTTCCAAACGCCGTGGCAACAGCAAAGGTCGGCTCAGGCGCTAAGTCTGAGGGCAGTCTAGTTGTATCGGGCACAAAGGGCTACATATATGTTCCTGCGCCCTGGTGGAAGACTGATTATTTCGAAATCCGTTACGAGAACCCAGCCGATAACAGACGTTATTTCTATCAGCTAGACGGGGAAGGTATTCGCTTTGAATGGGTTTCTTTCCTAAGAATGATCGCCGATGTCGAAAAGGGCATCACAGGTGAAGAGGCACTTCGCCGCGAAGGCGGCATTGATCGTGATATCACCAAAGCCACCTGTGAAGTTATAGGCGCATTCGAACGCGGCGAGAGCGTAAAGTACTTAGAGTTTGTAAGGTAATCAGGGCTTCAGCTTTTCAGCTGACAAAATTTCGCTGCGTGCTATGTATTCCCCTGGGACGTTCAATAATGTCTGGTGAGAGTGTGCAGAATCTTTGGCGAAAACTCAATTTTAGCTGTTTAAATAATCATCAGGAATGAGTGCGCTGGTTAACGGTAATTAATGCGCCCCTTCCTCTATATAAAGCAATTTGCAGCTACTCCATAAGCTAAGAGACGCTTCTTATTTATTCTCGGTCGCGAGTGCCGACTGTCTTACGATGAATCAAACCTCATTATTCCTCACGCGAGCTCCATCCAGGGCGTCATGAAGCGCGTGAAGGCCAAGGGCGTGCCCGTGGCAGTCTACGAGCCCACGCTGGACGCGCCGGAGTTCTTCGGCTCCGAGGTGACCCACGACCTGGAGGCCTTCAAGGCCGGCTGCGACGTGATCGTCGCCAACCGCAGGAGCGACGAGCTCGCAGATGTTTCAGAAATGGTTTATACAAGGGACTTATTTAAACGCGATTAGCTGAAAGGAGATAATTGAAAAGAATATTCATTTCAAAAATGATGGCCGCCTGAAGCTGCTGATTGTCGTGGGCACCCGCCCCGAGGTCATCCGCCTGTCCGAGGTCATCAAGAAGTGCCGCCGCCACTTCGACTGCCTGCTGGCGCACACCGGGTAGAACTACGACTACACGCTCAACGGCATCTTCTTCCGCGACTTGTCGCTGGACGCCGTGGGCGCCGACTTGGGCGAGACCGTGGGCAACATCATCGCCGCGAGCTATAAGCTCATGGTTGAGGTGAAGCCCGACGCGCTTCTCATCCTGGGCGACACCAACAGCTGCCTTTCCGCCATCGCGGCCAAGAGGCTCCACATCCCCATCTTCCACATGGAGGCGGGCAACCGCTGCAAGGACGAGTGCCTGCCCGAGGAGACTAACCGCCGCATCGTCGACGTGATCTCCGACGTCAACCTGGCATACTCCGAGCACGCGCGCCGCTACCTCAGGGACACCGGCTGCGCCCCGGAGCGCACCTCTGTCACGGGCTCGCCCATGGCAGAGGTCCTTCGTGCCAACCTGGACAAGATCGAGGCTTCGGATGTCCTCTCCGAGCTCGGTCTGGAGCCCAAGCGCTACATGCTGCTTTCGGCCCACCGCGAGGAGAACATCGACACCGAGGCGAACTTCACGAGCCTGTTCACGGCGATCAACGCGCTCGCGGAGAAATACGACATGCCGATCCTGTACTCCTGCCACCCGCGCTCCCGCAAGCGCCTGGAGGCCACCGGCTTCAAGCTGGACCTGCGCGTGCGCATGCACGAGCCCATGGGATTCCACGACTACAACTGCCTGCAGATGAACGCCTTCGCCGTGGTTTCCGACTCCGGCACCCTGCCCGAGGAGTCCAGCTTCTTTGCAAGCATTGGGCGCCCGTTCCCGGCCGTTTGCATCCGCACCTCCACCGAGCGCCCCGAGGCGCTGGACAAGGCCTGCTTCACGCTGGCCGGCATCTCCGAGAAGGGGCTGCTCCAGGCCGTCCACACCGCCGTCGAGCTCGACGCCGAGGGGTCGCTGCCCGAGGCGCCCGTTCCCGACTACGCCGACGAGACCGTGTCCACCAAGGTGGTCAAGATCATCCAGAGCTACACCGGCGTTGTGGACAAGATGGTGTGGAGGAAGTTCTAGGCATTCTTTTGAGAATTAGACGGCCTTAATAACCTGACACTCACTAATGAACCGCTGCCTATTTCCATCAAGATGATAGGCGGCGGTTCTTTTTTTATTAGATTTAAATCCTAGGCTAAATGTATGAGGTTCCTGAAGCAACAAAACGATCCATTGATTAAAATTTACTAGAGCAGGTGATCATCGGATGCTATTTACAGGAGTTATTGAAAAGGAGCTATCCGATCGAATTCACCTGACGTATTTTAACGTCATCGAAAATGACGACTTCGATGAGTGTCTAAATCAATGCCTACCCTCTATTTGGTTTGGCCCTAAAGACCCTCGTTCGCTAGAAGTCACAAAGACGAAAATCTCGAAATACTTTGAATCAAAACTAAATAATCGCCCCTTAGTTTGCGGTTCTTGTGCTGAGATTTTCTTACATGCTTATTTAGGGCACAACGGCTATCAGCAGGCTTGTCTTGGATCAAATCTTGAAGAGGGGTCGATCAAAAAAGGATTTGACGGTTTCTATTTAAAAGATGATGAATACTGGTTGATGGAGAGCAAGTCGTCAATTTTTGGAAATACAACTCACCTTAGTAAAGCTAAAGAAGCTCATAAGGATCTCCGTGACAAGATTAACGATTTTGATGGAAATGACCCTTGGGACAATGCTCGAAATCACGCTATAGTAGCTGGTGCCGAAGGATCCATTCTTAAACAGATCAGAATGCTCGGGCAAGTCGAACACGCTGTGTCGACTTTTCACTGACTGTCTCGGGCAGCGTGCCGGATGCGGGAGCAGCAAGTTCGTTTTCATCGACTTTAATGGCGAGTACACTGCAAAGGCCGTATTGTGTCATGACAAGGAAGTCTACGGGCCAAGCACTAGAACGGGAGCCGGCGCCAAAATCCCCGTTCCACCTGGCTTCTTCTTTGATGTGGACATGTGGGCAATGTTGGCCAAGGCGACCGAGAAGACGCAACGGCCGTTTTTGAAAAGGTGCATTCGCAAAGCCGGGGCGATTTTGGAAATGAGCGACCCCGGTGCCTACCTGCGCGGCATGGTCAGAAAGCTTCTGGAAGACTATTGCGGCTGTGGCCCCGCTTTCGATGAGCAGCGCGAGGATTTGGTAAGGCTCTTTTCACTTGTCCCCGGCGTAGATGTAGGCAGCCTGGAAAGGGCGATTGACTCTATTGAGGTTTATCAGAAGTACAACAATGCGCTCCACAAACGCGATAGTAGGAAGCTACTTTACTCGCCCGCCGATGTGCCTGAAGTTTTCTCCGATTTATGCTATGAGAGCATGGACTACTCATCGTTGGCTTCTGACAGGCCCGCGCTGCTGGAATTCATCGCGCGATATCGGTTTATTGAGGCGGTTCGCTCTCATACGATCACTCGTGAGCACATTGCGCCCTTGATACAGCGTTACTCGGCAGAGCTGAGGGAGGCTTCAAAGCTCTACGAGCCTTGCATCAGCGGTTTCAAATCCGATGTCTCCGTCATCTCGCTTCTCAACGTTAACCTTGAGCAGAAGAAGATCGTTCCGCTCGTCGTGGCGAAGACGCTCTATCAGTTCCAGAAGGAGCGCGGGCAAAACGAGCGTGGAAGCAGTGCTCACCTGGTCATCGACGAAGCACACAACGTCTTGTCGTACTCGTCGCAGCGCGAGAGCGAGAACTGGCGCGACTACCGACTTGAGACGTTCGAGGAAATCGTCAAGGAGGGGCGCAAGTTTGGCATGTACCTCACCGTGTGCAGCCAACGGCCGGCCGACATATCGCCTACGATTCTCTCGCAGATGCACAACTACTTCATCCATAGACTCGTAAACGACGAGGACCTGAGAGCGATTAGCAAAGCTGTTTCGTTCATCGACAGCGCAAATGCGAGCATGATTCCCGTGCTTCCGCAGGGGTGCTGCATAGTGAGTGGCACGGCGACGACGTACCCGGTGCGTGTGCAGGTTGACGTCCTTGAACTTGAGAAGCAGCCTATGAGCTTCGACAGGGATCTTGCGAAGGCTTGGGGCGTTGGATGAAAGAAGTGGCTGAGGTGAATGACGATAGTTTTGCCAAAATGACTGCCGGGTTGGTGGAGAGACACCCTGCGCTCTACTATCGGATGGTGCTGGAGGATTCGCATATTCCGCTCCATGCCGTGAAGAGGGGTTTCTTCGGTGATACATTCCTCGAGGTCTTCCGGCAATACAACAATGCACTCTTCGATTCGGTCAGGCTGATGATTCGCTACGAGAAGTCGTTGATGGCATGGGGGGAGATTGTCGCGGGGGTCGACGACAAGGTTCTAAGGGACACATTGGTCATGGATTACGTCCATCCGGTGTTCATGGTAGCGTGCGATCTACCCAACGTGTTCAAAGACCGGCTTGTCCGTGGGTGTGTCAAACTCTCAACGGTCGCGAAGGGCGACTACTCGTATCTACAGGAACGCAGACGGGACTGGTATGACGCATTCCGGAAGAAGTGTGTTGATGTTCCGCTTGGGATGAAGGTGTGCGATGTCGTTGACGACGATCTCTACAAAGACGCTGATGCGACGCATTTCCGGGAGTTGCACGGCTCTAGCATGCATGACTTGTCGCAGAGTCTGGTGAGCGGGCTTGAGCAAACGGTCTCGGTGGACAATTGCATTACAATGCAGACTTATATTGGAGCTTTCGACCTTAACAAGGAACTTGAGGCCCTGGACAGGCAGAGGCGCAGAATCCAGAAAGCGTACCTATTGTTCGGGGAGTACGGCGATGCGCTGTACGAGGGGCGGTCTAGTAATTAGGGCGGTGGATTGTTGTAGGAGGCTGGAATGGATAACGTTGGGCCGGGGGAGCTGGAATCATAGCGAACGTCAAAGATAGCGAGTCTCAACACTTGCCTCTGTATGATCCAGACGATTGCGAACGTTTTCCGACCCTGGATGTTTGCGATGTCTGTCAACGGGGACGCCGCAAGGCGCGACATGGGTACCGTCAGGTACCGACAACAGTGCAGGCTGCGCCATGTTGACCTCCGAATGCATCCTGACCGACGGGCTCGTGTCCCTCTTTGGGCATAGGGTCCTCGACATGAAGCTGTTCCGTGGTAAGGAACTGCTGAACCGGCGTACTGCTCGTCACAATCATCGTGTTGGGTCCCTCCTTCTCGTAGCGCATTCGTAAGCCGATTCCTCCTTTCACCGACTGGCAAAACGATTTACACCTAATTGTGGACACTGCCCACGCGATTTCTCTTTGCCCCCGCATCGATCTCGCTAAACTAATAGCTGCTGCTACCAGGGCATTTTCTGGTGCACATTCTATTGGCTCCTGCGAAGATCGGAGCGGGTATGTTTGCTGCAAAGTCCTACACCAGCCGTCATTACATTGCGATTGTTGCCATGGCCTGCCTATGCGCTTTGCTGGGCGGGCCTTCTTATGCCGCGGGTGCGGAGAGCCTCATCATCGCGGGCGCGACGTACTACGAGCCGGGCGTCTCGGGCCCCGGCTGGACTTGGACCGATGCCGACCACCTGGAGCTTAACGGCTACGCGGGCGAGGCCATCGGCGCCGAGGGCGACCTGGTGCTGACGCTTGCCGGGCAAAACTCCGTGACGGAGTCGCATGCGCCCGATGCGGACATCACGCTGTGTGGCATGGAGGTGTGGGGCAACCTGACGCTTCGCGGTGCCGGGACCCTGACGGCGACGGGCTCGCAGTGCGGGATCCACGTGTCGCAGGCGCTCGTGGTGGACGGCTGCACCGTCGATGCCAGGGCGGACGGGGCCGATATTTCTGACGAGGCCGTGGCGGGCGTGATCGCCGGCGACATGGCCGTGCGCGGCGGCGGGCGCGTCGTCGCTGTTGGTGCTTGTTCTGGTGCGGGCGTACGGGCTTACGGCGTGTGCCTGCAGGACGCGGGTATTGGCGAAGGCGCGGCCGACTGTCGACTTTCCGTCGATGCCTCGTGGCTCGATGCGGTCGGTGTCGATGGCGGCATCGCGTGCACGGGCGGGTCGCTTGTGTCAGCGCGGTTTGTGGCGCCTGCTGGCGGGGTTTTTGGTGCTGGTGGCGTGGTGGATGCCGGCGGGGTCTCGGCTGCGCATGTGGTGATTGAGCCCGAGGGCGCCACGGCTCCGGCGGGGGAGACCGACGGGGTCGTTGTGCCTGGCGATAGCGTGGATAAGTCTCCCATCGATGCTAACCCCGCTGCCGGAGAGCCCACCACTGGACCCACGGCAAATCCCGCGCTGAAACCCGCGACCACGACAACCAAGACAACAACGACAGCGACCAAGACCACGGTCGTTAAGGCCTCAAAGCCCAAGACCGTAACTGCGACCTCCGTGTCTCTCCCCAAGACCAGCGACAACAATTGGATCGCCGCATCCTTTACGCTACTCCTGTTGGGACTGGGGCTTCTAGGTGCCGCATATCGCTGTTGGGGCGTGCGGCATACCTAGCTGCAATACAAGAGCCCTGTAAAAGCTTTAAAGGCAACGCTTTCCGAAAGGGAGCGTTGCCTTTTTACTGCATGCAATGTATGAGGTGCCTTACCACTAAAGGGCTTAGTTAATTGATTGTAATTACATAATTTACTAGTGTATGTGCGTTATACTAAGGTTGCACTCACACGATTGGAGGGTCCAAAAATGGTAAGCTCAACATTAACCATTAGGGTTGACGATGACCTCAAACGCGAGGCAGCAGAAGTGGCTGATTACTATGGACTTGATTTGTCGTCCGTGACGCGCGCATTCTTCAAGCAAATGGTCAACACCCATCGCATCCCGTTGACTTTTGCCCCTGAGGAGCCCAATGCCGAAAGCCTTGAGGCCATTCGCGAGGGGGACGCGTTTCTTGCATCTGGCAAAAAAGGACGTTTTGACAATGGCGCCGATCTTATCGCTGCGGCGATGGCACAATGAGCACGTTAACCGCAGAGTTCTCTGCAGCCTTCTCCCGCGATTTAAAGAAAAAAGCAAAGCGCCGTAAATGGGATCTATCCGAGCTTCAAAAGCTAATTGACCTGGTGCTACAGAATACACCCGAGTCAATGGACATATTAAAACGACGTCATAATATGCACCGGCTAAGCGGCAACTGGGCAGGGCGAAACGAATGTCACGTAGCAAACTCTGGCGACTGGCTTGTCATATGGTCATCAAACGAAGAGGTAGCTTTCTTTGAACGCACCGGCAGCCATGATGAGCTGTTCCGATAGCTCCCTTAATATCGACACCACCAAAGCTATCCTGATTTCAAGCCAATGACATCCTATTTGTTCAACATTGTTGGAGATTTAGCTGCGCAATGATGATTGCCTCCCATCCTAGGCTGGAATATCGTCTCCAAACCAGGCCCTGGCAGCGGTTTGCTCTGCAAAAGGTTGCGCAATGTGCTCGCCGGTAGATCCTGCGCGTGGCCATACGCTACCAGACTCTTCCTTTTCATCGACAGGTTCCTTAAAGCGATGGCCCAACACTGTCGATGAGCGGAATGCGGCAAACTGCGCCCCCGCGTTCTCTATCGAGGTGCGTCGATCCTAGGTACGAGGGGTTCGCCCAGATCGAGACGACCTATTAAGGCATCTCTGTCCCTGTCGTCTCGATGAGCACCTTCGACCTGACTCATGCCTTACGCGATGTTCGGACAAACTCGGTTATAGCGATTTGCCTTCTCATTAAAAGGGACTGCAAGATGTTTACCGCCATGGCCTGCCTATGCGTTTTGCTGGGCGGGCCTTCTTATGCCGCGGGCGCGGAGAGCCTCATCATCGCGGGCGCGACGTACTACGAGCCGGGCGTGTCGGGCCCCGGCTGGGCCTGGACCGATGCCGACCAACTGGAGCTCAACGGCTACGCGGGCGAGGCCATCGGCGCCGACGGCGACCTGGTGCTGACGCTTGCCGGGCAAAACTCCGTGACGGAGTCGCATGCGCCCGATGCGGACATCACGCTGTGCGGCATGGAGGTGTGGGGCAACCTGACGCTTCGCGGTGCCGGGACCCTTACGGCGACGGGCTCGCAGTGCGGGATCCACGTCTCGCAGGCGCTCGTGGTGGACGGCTGCACCGTCGATGCCCGGGCGGACGGGGCCGATATTACTGACGAGGCGGTCGCCGGCGTGATCGCAGGCGACATGGCCGTGCGCGGCGGCGGACGCGTCGTTGCCGCGGGCGCCGGGTCCGGAGCGGGCGTGCGCGCCCACGGCGTGTATCTGCAGGACGCGGGCCTTGGCGATGGTGCGGCCGGCCGTCGGTTTTCTGTCGACGCCTCGTGGCTTGATGCGGCCGGTGCCGACGGCGGTGTTGCGTGCACGGGCGGGTCGCTTGTGTCCGCACGGTTTGTGACGCCTGCTGGCGGGACCTTTGGTGCTAGCGGCGTGGTGGATGCCACCGGTGCGGTGGCACCGCATGTGGTGATTGAGCCCGATGTGGCCACGCCTCCGGCAGGGGAGACCGACAGGGGCGAGGTGCCGGGCGATGGCACGGACAAGTCTCCCGACGATTCAAGCCCCACCGCTGGAGAGCCCGCCATTGGGCCCACGGCAAATCCCTCGCTGAAACCCGCGGCCACGACAACCACGACAGCAACGACAGTAGCCAAGACCACGGTGTCCACGTCCTCCAGGCCCAAGACCGCCACCGCGACCACTGCAGTACTCCCCAAGACTGCCGACAATAAATGGATCGCCGCTTCCGTGACGCTTTTCCTGCTTGGTACAGTGCTTCTAGCTGCCGCATGCCGCTGCTGAAGCACCATTTCGATAGGCTATATAGAGGGCTATATTCGTAACGACGAATTAGTAAAATAGTTTTTACGACAATTACTCGGGACTTATCTAACATGAACCACGAATTAGATCATACAGTTGACGCTGCCAAGAAAGAATTAGACGCCGGCCTTCTTGAGCTGTTCGAGCGTTGCAGCTATCTGTACAACGAGGCATTTTATGCCAACACGGAACTAGCAATCCTTCGCGAACTGTCTAAAGCATCTTCCGACTATGAGAATGAAGTAATTTGCGCTGGCTGCTTCTTCAGCTTTACACAACTTGCATTAACCGAATCCTGTTTCATGAATTGCGCGCGGTTATTTGATACCAAAAGTGACGTCAGTATTGGGAAACTGATAGAAGACGTCTCGTCTCATTCTGCTGAAATCGACGCACTTGCAATCTCTATATTCTGTGATCGACCAAACTTTGACAGGCTTAATCCAATCGTTCACCCATTGGCAGAGGACGAGGAGCGTTTTTACCCCAAAGAGGTTGAGTCTCAACGCTCAGATGAAAAACTGTTCGGAGATCATTACGGAATGGTAACCGTGTGTATAACCACTAATGACCTTTCCAATTTGTGGAAAAAACGACTCAACGGTCTCAGTAAACTAACTGACATGCTGCGCGATCAGCGAAATAAGGTTTTCGCCCATAGCGACATGGAAGCACTGAATTATGATGAGCTAGTTAAGCGACTTCCTTTAACTTGCAGCGAAATTCAAAAACTAATCGACTTCGCACTCGATCTGACAATCGAATTATTAGCCAAAATTACTGGTATTGAAAAAGATCGCTTGCCCAAGAACTACAACAATATACAAGGTCTCCTAAAATATGTGGAGGTTGGCATGGAGACTGTTGAGCAGCATTTGGGTAATCTATAGGATTCAAGCGCTTGCAAACAGTTAAGCAGGCAAGCGCTTGAATCTGAGTACGATCCTTGACATAAAGTCCGACCATCGCACAATGACAGTTTTTCATGCCAAAAAGACACTGAAGTGTGAGATAGCTCAAAACTCAACAAATCAAATAATCAGCAGTTCAGGTCTTATGGGAATAATTCAATTCGCATCACGTTGCATCTAAGCGGCTGTTTATACTTGGATATAAACACTAAGGAGGCAGCAATGCTTTGGAGCTATGTTCAGCTAGATGACGGCACTCAGTTTGCCTACTCAGAAACACGAGACGACGGGACCGTTCGCGTAGCCGTCGAGCGCCCGGTTGATTTTGGTTTTGACCATGCAGAATGCTTTCTACCTGCGGTCAAATGGTTTAACGTCGAAGGATTTTCTACTGACGATCTGGATTTTTTGACCGAGTTCGTTAGATCAAACGCTCCGTTTATCTTCGAGCTTGCAGAACGGCAAAAAGCTGGACCGGCGGTGGCATAATGCCTCGAATTCTTGTTTTTGGACAGTATGTTCTGTTCTTTTGGATCGCGGAAAACGGAGAACCCGTTCACATCCATGTAGGGGTAAAGAGGGCGGCTGCTAACTCGACTAAGTTTTGGCTCACTAAAAATGGCGGATGCACACTTGCGAACAACGAGAGCAAGATTCCGGCTAAGGATCTCAGGGATCTTTCAAAACTAATCACTATGAACCATCGATACATTTGTGACAAGTGGCGCGAAACCTTTGGTGATGATTCCCTGACATTCTATTGCTAAACCGCAATTGAGCCATGATTACGCTTGTCAACTCATGATTGCCGATGTTGACGGGCGGGACCTTTCTGTTACGCCGCTAGTGCTCCAATCGTACTTTCCGATAGCCCGGAACCCAAAGACAACCAGCACTACGCCTGGATCCAGGACCTTGTTTCCGGAAACCGCACGCGAGCAGAACTCGCCGACGAGCTGCGCCGCAATTGCGTTGTGTGTCTCGACGGTGCGTCGCACGTATAAAATCTAAGCATCCAAACTCTAACTATGAAATGGAATGGACGCCACATGGAGATCCCAAGCACCCTGTGCAGCAATGTGTACGACTTCGCGTTTTGTCCCGAGCCCTGCTATGACCGCTTGGTCGATCTCGCCGACCCCGAGGACTGGGGTCCCAGCAACCGCATCCTCAAAAACTACCTGTCGTTTTCGTTTAGCCGCGCGGTGTTCTTGACCGAGCGTGACGTGGACCGGACCGCCCCGTCCAACTTACCGCTGGTGTTCGACGACGACCGTTGCCTATTCAACACCGGCCTGTACACGCGTCGCTACGAGACCATCTACAGCCTGTTTGAGCCCAACACCAAGCCCGACGCGCGCCAGCGCTGGTTTTTGAAGGGCTTCTTTAAGGAGAGCGACCCCATGCTGGTCTCATTTGAGTACCTGCCGTGCCGCGTGCGCTTTGCCGAGGACCCCTCCGAGCTGGTCTTTGACTACCGCCTTCCCATCCGCTCCAAAATCGACCACATTCTGGGCGACGAGGAAAACCTTACGCGCATTCCCGCCAGCCTGATGGGGGAGGGCAACTCGCTGCTGCTGCGCCGTGCCTTTGAGGGAGCCGTCGTCGAGGCCGCCCGCCGCGCCGCAGCCAACTATACGCTCGCGGTGCCGCAGTTCTACGGTGGCCGGATCCAGCTACTCCTACCGCTGTGCCTGACCGGCGACAAGCCCGAGCTGGCGCTGACCATCCAGCGCGAGGACGGTTTCTACGCCGCGCGCACCTGCCTCACGCTCGACATGGCCTACAACAACGCGCGACTTATCTGCCGACCCGAAACCTCGTGGATCAAGCGATAAAGGGTGGTTTAGCTGCAGTTTTTCCGATTGCTTTGGTTGTTTTGGCTTGGCTAGCACCCACGAATTTAAAATCGGGGGCAAAAAGTTCTTGGTAAACCACGCGCGGCTATGATAGTATCTCTTTTGCCGAAAGGCGACGGGCGATTGGCTCAGGGGTAGAGCATATCCTTCACACGGATGGGGTCACAAGTTCGAATCTTGTATCGCCCACCATCTAAAGTACAGGTCAGAGGTGTTAAGCCTCTGGCCTTTTTCTATTTGACACCAAGGGTGACACCAAATTTTCGATTTTTATTAGCATGGGGTCCTATTTTTTATTGATCGCAAACCCTTCATAGCTCCTACATATTGATTATTATTTTCGTTCGTTGACCAACTATAGAGTGACGTCGTCGAACATTTTGAAAATAGTTCACGCGCTCTTTCAATGAGTTCTTTGCATGATTCATACGCAATTGTGGAGAAAAAGACCACTGGCTCACAGCTCGTACCAGCACATTCACGCCTCGTGACAACCTTTCAACACATCCCATCCATTTTTTGGTCAGCGTTTGGTCAGCTTCCCGTACTTACCCGCATGATGCGCTAGTAGATAATCGACCTTACCCGCAATCCGCACGGCCCGCGGCCGAAACCAGGGGAGGCGCAAATGGACGAAATCGTCTGCGCAAACACTGCATTCCGCTATTGGCGCTGCCCACCGCAGGTGCGCGATCTCTACCCGCGCCTGCCCAACTCCGAAGAAGGCTGGCGAGCTCTATCCCAAGCCCCATTCGTAACCGACGTCCTCAAGACCCCGATTATCGCTGTTGCTTCGCCAGGTTATTGCAATCACCACTCGGGATTGCGCTCCACTATTCGCTGGGAAGGGACATCGGATGTCAGCACAACAATCGACACTAATTTAGGCTTTAGTGTCACCAATCCGCTTAACACGTTATTTACTATGACACGCTTTGTGTCCGAAATAGATCTCGTACTGGCTATGTACGAACTTTGCGGTTGGTTTTCCGTTTTCGAGCCTGCTCCCGCTGCCGAAATGCAGTTAAAAATGGCGGTAGAGGAGAATCGCAATTCCAGCACGCAGAATCTGTTCGAACTTGGAGAAGGCGAAGACGAGGTTCCTTGGAAACGAGTTTACGCCCGCGCAACCGTAAAGGCCACAGATAAAGAAGGCCAAACGAACAAGCGTGAGGATGGAAGAGAGGTTACGAAACTCAAAGGCACTTCTCTTTGGATGAGAAAGCCGCTCATCGAGCTAAGCGATCTGCATCGATTCGCCGACAAGGTCAAAAGTCAAATGTGGGGAAAGCAGTTTTATGATGCCGCTCAGCAGGTTATCGGCATTGCTGCGTCTCCGCTCGAGGTCGCGGGGGTACTGCTTCTAAGTCGTTCTCGACGTCTAGGTGGTTCAGGATTCAGATACGTGTACCTCAACGATTTAACCCCTCTATCCGTGGCAGCCCAAAGCATCGCAGGCCAAAAGGTCTGCTACGGCGACATCGTGATCGTAAACCCAATCCTAATGAAGGCAGTTATTATCGAGATCCAAGGTGAGGTCATTCATGGCTCAGGTGCAATACTTGACCACGATGCGGAGCGCATGACTGCGTTGCAGAGCATGGGATTCGATGTATTCCTGGTGACTCACGATATGCTCAACGATTCAAAGCTGCTAGACACCATAGCCAGAAGTGTCTGCGACCGTTTAGGGATTCGCTATAAAGCCAAAACTGAGGCAATGAAGTGCGCCGAGACGAGACTGCGAGCAAATGTTTTGTGCAACTGGTTGGAAATCGGAAATTTGTCGGCGACAAGGCGCTAGAACTACCTAGTTTGCCTGTTAGTAAAATAATGTCATTTCAAAACTATGCCGGATTACGGGGCTGGACCCGGACTGGCCGTCCATACCCTGCATTTCACGGAATACGCAAGCCGTCTACTTGCGGTTTTGATTTTACCGATTACGGCATGCTCGGGGGTTCCCGGCCTGGCCCCGTAAACCGGCATGGTTTTGAAATCGCCGGGTCGGCGGGAGCGCGATTGGCCCCGGCAATGGGCCTGGCGCCGGCAAGACGGCCGTTGGGCGGATGGCGGCCCGCGCCGCGACTGCGAAATTTTCCAAAATTGTCCTTGCATCGCCGTCCGAGTTCCCGTATAGTACTTCTTCGCACGGGGGCGTAGCTCAGCTGGGAGAGCGCTTGACTGGCAGTCAAGAGGTCAGGGGTTCGATCCCCCTCGTCTCCACCCGAGCATTGAATGAGGCTCCAACGCAAGTTGGGGCCTTTTTTCATATAGGCACACAAGGTCAAAGGCGGCAGCATGATCCTCCCGGTCGACAAGATCGTGCGTTGAACGGGTGCCGCGCGCATGGTAGTATTTCACATCGTGGTTCAAAGCGTTGGAGGCTGTTCTGCCACCCCAACTGCAAGCGCCACTTTATAAGGGCTCTTGGCGCAACGGTTAGCGCAGGGGACTCATAATCCCTGGGTTCTGGGTTCGAATCCCGGAGGGCCCACCAGGTTTTTCAACAGGCCAGGCAATATGTCTGGCCTGTTTTTTCATGGCATTAGTTTTCACTTGCAAATAGCCTGCTTACTCATTTCCGGGCGTCCTCGGTCGGCTGCCTGCGATGCCCCCGCCATGAAACCGGCCTATCTACTACGTTTAACCCCGACCCCTCGACCATACCCCGTATTTCGCGAAAACCGCAGGCCGTCTACCTGCGGTTTTATTCTTGCCCGAGACGCCATGGTCGGGGGATGTCGCCCAAACGTAGTAGATGGGCCGGTTTCGTGGCGGGGATCCCGGGGGCGACCGGAGTGGAGCCTGATAGTCGGACGCTGGTCTCCGCCGTCGCGACCCCGCGGGACTCCGGCGCCCGCGCCCCCGGAAAGTTTTTCCAAAAATGTCCTTGCATCGCCGTCCGAGTTCCCGTATAGTACTTCTTCGCACGGGGGCGTAGCTCAGCTGGGAGAGCGCTTGACTGGCAGTCAAGAGGTCAGGGGTTCGATCCCCCTCGTCTCCACCCGAGCATTGAATGAGGCTCCAACGCAAGTTGGGGCCTTTTTTCATATAGGCACACAAGGTCAAAGGCGGCACCATGATCCTTCTGGTCGACAAGATCGAAAAAAGCTTCGGCGCACGCGTCCTCTTTAGCGGCGCGTCCTTCCAGATCAACCCCGGCGAGCGTTTCGCCCTCGTGGGTCCCAACGGCGCCGGTAAAACCACCATGCTCAAGATCATCATGGGCATCGACAGCCCCGACGCCGGCCAGGTCCAGTACGCCAAGGACTGCCAGGTGGGCTACCTAGAGCAGGAAACCAACCTGGAGCACAAGGACACCACCATCCTCGCCGAGGTCATGGCGGCCGCTAAGGAAATCCGCCGCATGGGCGAGCGCGCCAACGAGCTTCAGGCACAAATCACCGAGCTCTCCGAGCAGGGCAAGGACGTCGACGCACTCCTGAACGAATACGGCCAGGTCCAGGACCGCTTTGAGCACCTGGGCGGCTACGAGCTCGAGAGCAACGCGCGCAAGATCCTGTCCGGTCTGGGCTTTAAGGTCACCGACTTTGAGCGCCCGTGCTCCGAGTTCTCGGGCGGCTGGCAGATGCGCATCGCGCTGGCAAAGCTCTTCCTGCGCCACCCCGACCTGCTGCTTCTAGACGAGCCCACCAACCACCTGGACCTCGAAAGCGTCCAATGGCTGCGCGGCTTTATCGCTAACTACGACGGCGCCGTCCTCATCGTCAGCCACGACCGCGCCTTCATGGACGCCTGCGTCGACCACGTCGCCGCACTCGAGAACCGCCGCGTAACCACCTACACCGGCAACTACAGCAGCTACCTCAAGCAGCGCGAGGACAACCTGGAGCAGATGCGCGCCAAGCGTGCCGCCCAGGAGCGCGACATCGCCCACATGCAGGTCTTCGTCGACAAGTTCCGCTACAAGCCCACTAAGGCCGCCCAGGCCCAGGAGCGTATCCGCAAGATCGAGCAGATCAAAAAGGAGCTTGTCATCCTGCCTGAGGGCCACAAGCACATCGACTTTAAGTTCCCCGATCCGCCGCGCTCCGGCGACATGGTCGTAGGGCTCGAGGGCGTGTCCAAGTCCTACGGCGACAAGCACATCTACAGCGACATCGACCTCAAGCTCTACCGCGGCGAGCACGTGGCGCTCGTCGGCCCCAACGGCGCCGGCAAGTCCACGCTCATGAAGATCCTCGCCGGCCTGGAGCCGCCCACCACCGGCACCCGGGACCTGGGCACCAACGTGGGCGTGGCCTACTACGCCCAGCACGCACTCGAGGGCATGACCGAGTCCAATACCGTCCTGCAAGAGATCGACACCGTCACGCCCAAGTGGACCGTGCCGCAGCAGCGCAGCCTGCTGGGCGCCTTCCTGTTTAGCGACAACGACTCCATCGAAAAGCAGGTCCGCGTCCTCTCCGGCGGCGAAAAGGCGCGTCTGGCCCTGGCCAAGATGCTCGTGGCCCCCGAGGCGCTCCTGTGCCTGGACGAGCCCACCAACCACCTCGACATCGACTCGGTGGACATGCTCGAGAACGCCCTGCAAAACTTCCCTGGCACCATCGTGCTGATCAGCCACGACGAGCACCTGGTACGCGCCGTGGCCAACCGTATCATCGACATCCGCGACGGCAAGGTCACAGTCTACGACGGTGACTACGACTACTACCTCTACAAGCGCGAGGACCTCGCAGCCCGCGCCGCCGCCGAGGCGTCCACGGAGAGTGCGCCGGCCGCGACCAAGTCCGCTAAGGTCACCGCGGCCCAGCCCGACACCCCCGTCACCGCACCCAAGCCGGCCGAGGGCAAAAAGACCAAGGAGCAAAAACGCGCCGAGGCCCAGGCCCGCGCCGCCCTCAACAAAAAGCTCAAGGGCGTGCGCAACCAGCTCAAGAAGATCGAGACGGAGCTCGATAAAAAGCGCGCCCGCTATGACGAGCTTATGGAATTGATGGCAAGCGAAGAGCTTTATGCCGATCAAGACAAGTTCAACGCCGCGCTGGGGGAATATAACGGCCTTAAGCAAGAGCTACCCAAGCTCGAGGACGAATGGCTGGAGCTTTCCACCCAGATCGAAGAGGAGACCGCGCGTGAACTCTCGTAAGGCCGCTGCCGTGGCGATGAGCATCATCGCCATCGCCTGTCGCATCTGCGGCATCTTTATGAGCGCGATGACTGTGCTGCTGTGCTTTAGTGGCCTCACCGCCAAGCTGCAGATCGTGGGCTTTGTCGTTGAGCTTTCGCGCGCGCTGCCGAGCGCCATCGCCGGCTACGGCGTCATCACCTCACCGTTTGGCGGCGTGTTCCGCTTAGATTACGCCATCGTCGTTGTGATCCTGTTTGTAATTGACTACCTGCTCACGCGCGCCTCGCGCCGCATCCGCTAGGGGAGCGCTATGTCCAGCAGCTACTTTATGAACCTGCTTGCCAGCGCCGTCGCAGTCATCGTGGGTATCGTGATCCACGAGAGCGCGCACGCCGCCGCGGCCTGGGCACTCGGCGACAAGACGGCCCGTTCACGCGGCCGCGTGTCCCTTAACCCGCTCAACCACATCGACCCGTTCGGCACCATCATCCTGCCGCTGCTCATGCTCGCCGCCGGTGGCCCGGTATTCGCCTTCGCCAAGCCGGTGCCCGTGTACCTCAACAACCTCAAGCATCCTAAGCGCGACGAGGTCCTGGTGAGCGCGGCCGGCCCCGCATCGAACATCGCGCTCGCGTGCCTGGCCGCGGCCCTCATGCGCTTGGCCTATGGCAGCCTCTACACCAGCATGTCCTTTGCCCTGGCGTCACAAATCATGAACTTCGGCGCCACGTTTATCGTGGTCAACTTGTCGCTCGCGTTCTTTAACCTCATCCCGATTCCGCCGCTTGATGGCTCGTCGATCATCGTGCCCTTCCTCAAGGGCAAAGCGCTCAACAACTATTACCGCCTGCAGCAATACGCTATGCCCATACTCATCCTGGTTCTATACCTGCTGCCTATGTGGACCGGCATCGATGTAATCGGCCGCTATTTCGACGTTACCGTGTATCCGCTTGCTGAGCAGCTGCTCAACTTCGCAATCGCCGGCATCTAAGGTAAACTTACAGGTCGACCCTGCAAAGCGGTCGTAACATGCACCCAAACCGCGCCGCGAAGGCGCCGTCAAAGGAGGTCGAATATGTCGTATCGTGTGTCGACGCAGGTCTACAGCGGACCGTTCGACCTGCTGCTGCAGCTGGTAACCCGCCAAAAAGTAGATATCGGCGCCATCTCTATCAGCGAGGTGGCCGAGCAGTACCTTGCCGAGGCCGAGCGCATCGAGGCGCTGGACCTGGACGTGGCGAGCGACTTTTTGCTAGTCGCGGCAACCCTTTTGGACATCAAGGCTGCCTCTCTGGTGCCGCGGGAGGCCCCGCGCAAAGCCGATGACGACGATGACGAGTTCGACGAAGACCTCGAGGAGCTCAGCACGCTCGACGGTGACGCCTTGCGCGAGGTCCTGATCCAGCGCCTGATTGCCTACAAGCAGTTTAAAGGCGCGGCGGCAGCCCTTGGTGCTCGCATGCAGGCCGAGAGCCGCATGCACCCGCGTGTGGCCGGCCCCGATCCCGAGTTCTTGGGCCTTATGCCCGACTACCTTGCCGGCATTACCCTGCGCGGCCTGGCCGTCATCTGTGCCGACCTGGACGGCAAGCGCCAGACCTTCCTGCTGGAGGCCGAGCATGTGGCGCCGCATCGCGTACCGCTCGACCTGACCGTGGCCTCAGTCGACCGCTTTACCATGTCACACCAAACCTGCACCTTCCGCGAGCTGCTGGACGGCGACGCCACCACCGAGCAGCTCGTCGTCACCTTCCTGGCCATGCTGGAGCTCGCCAAGCGCGGCTCGCTCACGCTAAGCCAGGACGAAATCTTCGGAACCATTCAGATCAACCGCGTCGAGGGCGCCGAGGCCTACGTGCCCGGCGAGGGCCCCGAGCTCACCGAATAGGAGCGACCAACCATGTCAAACCTGTCCACGCTGGAGGCAAACAGCCTCAAGGGCGCCCTCGAGGCGCTGCTGCTGGTGTCGAGTGACCCGGTGAGTGCGCCCGCGCTGGCCGGCGCACTGGATATCGCCCCCGGCGAGTGCGCCTCGCTTTTGGCCGAGCTCAAGGTTGAGTACGAGGAGGCCAACCGCGGCTTTCAGCTGCGCGAGGTCGCCGGCGGCTGGCGCCTGTTTACGCACCCCGCCTACCACGATGTTGTCGAGGCCTATGTGCTGAGCTGGGATACGCAAAAGCTGTCGCAGGCGGCGCTCGAGACGCTCGCCGTCATCGCCTACCACCAGCCTGTCACGCGCGAGGTAGTCAAGGGCATTCGCGGCGTCAACTCCGACGGCGTCATCGCGTCGCTCGTTGACAAGGGACTCGTGCGCGAGCTCGGCCGCGATCCCCAGCGCGGTCAGGCCATCATTTACGGCACGACCAACGCTTTTTTGGAGAAGTTCGGCCTGCGCTCCACCCGCGACCTTCCCGATCTGGAGCAGTTTGCCCCCGACGAGCAGTCGCGTCAATTTATCCGCGAGCGCCTGAGCGGCCGCAGCATTCAGTCCACGCTCGAGGAGCAGGCCGAGGATCTGGACGAAGAGCGCGAGTTGCTCGATACCGATGTTGAAGATGTTGAGGCAGTCGAGGACTTGGAGACCCTGGTCGTCGACGAGACCTCGGAGGATTTGCATGACGAGGACTAACGAAGTAGGGGAGACGCGCGCCATGGGCAACGCAGCACCCGCAACCGACGCCCAGCCCGTCTACCCGCACACCATGCGCCTGCAGCGCTTTTTGGCGCGCGCGGGCGTGGCGAGCCGCCGTGGCTCCGAGGACCTGATGACCGCCGGCCGCGTGACCGTCAACGGCGAGGTCACGACCGAGCTGGGCACCAAGGTCGATGTCGACCGCGACCACATCGAGGTCGACGGTATGCCCGTCAAGCTCAATCAGGGCGCTGTGTACCTGATGCTCTACAAACCGACCGGCTACCTCACCACCATGAGCGACCCGCAGGAGCGCCCTTGCGTGGCCGACCTGGTCCCCCGCGACCGCTTTCCGGGACTTTTCCCGGTGGGCCGCCTGGACCGCGACACCACGGGCCTGTTGCTCTTTACCACTGACGGCGACCTGTCGCAGGACCTGCTGCACCCCAGCAAGCACGTCTACAAGACCTACCAGGCCCTCGTAGACGGCCACCTCACCGACCGCGATTTGGAACCACTCCGCCGCGGCATCGAGCTCGACGACGGCCTGTGTCAGCCGGCAATCTGCCGCGTTATCAACGCACGCGAGGCCGAGGCCGTGGCGCCGCAGGGCGTCAAGCCCGGCACCACCGCCGTCGAGGTCATCATCCGCGAGGGCCGTAAGAACCAGGTCAAGCGCATGTTGAGCAAGATCCACCATCCGGTGATCCGTCTGCATCGCTGCAACTTTGCCGGCCTGGAGCTCGAGGGCGTGGCCAAGGGCTCGTGGCGCGAGCTCACCGACCGCGAGGTACAGATCCTCAAAGACGGCGGCATCCCGCCCAAGCAGGCCAGCACCAAGCGCGGCGGCAAGCCCCAGGACACGCCCGCGAGCCGCACCCGCCACCACGGCAGCCACGGCTCCGCGCCAAAGCGCAACACCTATCGCGAGCGCTACACGGGCTAGGCAACCCGCCGCACCCCAACACTCGCGTCCCATACCAGCACGTCAACCACCGAAAGGAAGCATTGCATGATCGTCGCCATCGACGGCCCCGCCGGTTCCGGCAAGTCCACCATCGCCAAGGAGATTGCCCGCCAGCTGGGCTTTAACAAGCTCGACACGGGCGCCATGTATCGCGCCGTCACCTTTGCCGCACTCGACCGCGGCATCGATCTGGACGACGAGGCGGCCATCGACGCCCTCGCCGAGCAGATCGAGATCCGCTTTACCAACGGCACCGGCGAGGACACGCGCCTGACCATCGACGGCGTGGACGCCTCGGCCGCCATCCGTACCCCGCAGGTCGATGCCAACGTCTCCAAGGTCTCGGCCTACCCGGGTGTGCGCGCCGCCATGCTCATTCACCAGCGCCGCGCCGCCGAGGACCGCGATATCGTGGCCGAGGGTCGCGACATCGGCACCGTCGTGTTCCCCAACGCGCAGGTCAAGGTCTTCCTGACGGCAGACCCGCGTGAACGCGCCCGCCGCCGCGTGCTGCAGCGCCACCAAAACGACGCCCAGCCGCTGACCGCCAAGCAGCTCGAGGCCGAGGTCGACGAGACCCTCGACGCCCTCAAGCAGCGCGACAAGCTCGACAGCAGCCGCGAGGTCGCCCCGCTCGTGCCCGCCGAGGACGCCGTGCACGTCGACTCCACCGCCCATACCATCGACGAGGTCGTACGCATCATCGAGGACCTCATCAACCAAAGGAGGTAGCCCATGCGCCTGTTTAAGCAGACGCCCGAGGACTATTACAACGCCCCCTACGCCGAGTTCCCGGCGCTCATCCGCGGCACCGTCGTCGTGGTCATGGCGATCCTATGGGCCTTCTCCAAGCTCATGTGGCGCTGGAAGGTGGAGGACGCCGATCTGCTGTTTGAGCGCCAGGAAGGCCACGGCAGCGTAGTCATCTGCAACCACACCTCGATGGCCGAGGTGCTCGCCGTGGAAACCGCCCTGTTCTTTGGCGGCCGCCGCGTGCGCCCCATCTTTAAGTCCGAGTTCGCCAAGACCAAGATCGTGCGCTGGGCCTTTAGCCGCGTGGGCGGCATTCCCGTCGAGCGCGGCACCGCCGACATGAAGTGCCTGCGCGCCGCCCAGCACGCGTTGCAGCGCGGCGAGGACGTCCTGATCTTCCCCGAGGGCACGCGCATCCGTTCGCGCGAGATCAAGCCCGAGGTCCACGGCGGCTTTGCGCTCATCGCCCAGATGGGCAAGGCGCCTGTCAACCCACTCGCCATCTGCGGCTGGTCCGACATTACGCCAAAGGGCAAAAAGCTCATGCGCCCCAAGAAGTGCTGGATTCGCGCCGGCAAGGCCGTCTCGCTTTCCGACGCACCGGCCGGACTCAAGCGCACAGAGCGCTTGGCATGGTTTGAGACCGAGGCTATGGACCGCGTCTACACCATGCGCGACGAGCTGTGCGACGAGCATCCGGGCAGGTTCTAGCCATGAGCGAGAACGCAACGAACACCGCCGCGACTGCGTCCGACCAGGCAATCGCGCCTACCATTGAGATCGCCGCCCACGCCGGCACTTGCTACGGCGTACAGCGTGCGCTCGACATGGCGCTGGCCGCCGCGCCGCAGGCAGGGGAGAGCACTCAGGTCCATACCTTGGGTCCGCTCATCCATAACCCCATCGTGGTACGCGAGCTCGCTGAGGCAGGCGTTGGCTTGGCCGAAACCCTGGACGACGCCACAACCGGCACCGTGATCATCCGCGCCCACGGCGTGGTGCCACAGGTCATCGATACCGCTCGCGAGCGTGGCCTTAACGTCGTCGACGCCA
Source organism: Coriobacteriaceae bacterium (assembly GCA_025993015.1). Lineage (NCBI taxonomy): Bacteria > Bacillati > Actinomycetota > Coriobacteriia > Coriobacteriales > Coriobacteriaceae > Coriobacteriaceae bacterium. The sequence goes on along the minus strand of DAJPFV010000001.1, from coordinate 2,237,289 downwards.
CCTGCCCTTACGTCAAGAAGGTCCATATGGCAGCCGAGCGTCTGGTGCGCGAGGGCTACCGCGTGGTGGTCGTAGGCGAGCCTGGTCACCCCGAGGTCGAGGGTATTCTGGGCCACGCCGGCAATGATGCGCAGGTCGTGAGCTGTGCCGCCGACGCCAACGCCTTGTCGCTCAAGGGCAAGGTGGGTCTGGTTGTGCAGACCACCCAGACCGCACAGAACCTCGCCGAGGTCGTGTCTGCCATCACCCCGCGCGTGCAGGAGCTGCGTGTGATCAACACCATCTGCGCCGCCACTAGCGAGCGCCAGCAGGCAGCCGCATCACTTGCCAAACGCTGTGATTGCATGGTTGTGGTGGGCGGAAAGAACTCGGGTAACACACGTCGTTTGGCACAGATCTGCGCCAACGTCTGTGAGCATACACATCACATCGAAGAGGCATCCGAGCTCCAGGCCGCGTGGTTTACCGACGCTCACCACATCGGCATCACCGCCGGAGCCTCCACCCCACAAGAACACATCGAGCGCGCCGTCGAGCGCATCAAGGAGCTTTGCCGCTAACCATGGACCAGACCGTACCCGCATACGCCGCCGAGGTGGCCGATTACGGGCGCAGCCGCGACCCCGAGCCGGGTGAGGGCGCGCTCGTTAAGAACGTACGTCCCGAATCGCCCGCATGGGATGTGGGTATCGAGCCGGGCATGCGCGTGCTTGCGGTCAACGGCGAGCAGCTGACCGATATGATCGTGTGGCTCTGGGAGGCAGACGACGACACCGTCGAGCTGGAGGTTTTCGATCCGCGCGACGGCACCGTCACCCCCGTTGAGCTCGATCGCTTTCCCGGCGAGGACTGGGGCCTGGAGTTCGATGGCCCCATCTTCGACGGCATGCGCACCTGCGTCAACGCCTGCGTGTTCTGCTTTATGACGATGCTGCCCAAGGGCGGTCGCTCCACGCTCTACATCCGCGACGACGACTATCGTCTGAGCTTTTTGCAGGGCAATTTTGTTACGCTCACGAACCTCTCCGACGAGGACGTGCAAAACGTCATCGACCGCAATATGAGCCCCATGAACGTGTCGGTCCACGCCGTGAGCCCCGACGTCCGCCGCCGCATGATGGGCCGCAACGCCCAGCGCGGCATGGATGTGCTCGAGGCCATCATGGCTGCGGGCATCGAAATCCACGCGCAGATCGTGCTCTGCCCCGGCATGAACGACGGCGAGGAGCTGGAAAAGACCCTGCGCTTTTGCGAGGAGCACGAGCAAATCACAAGCCTGGGCATCGTGCCGCTCGGTTTTACCAAGCATCAGAAGCGTTTTAGCTGGTCCTACAGCGACAAGCCCGAGCTAGCGCGCGAGACCATTGCCATGATCCGACCGTTCCAGGACCGCGCCTATGAGCGCTTTGGCCGCCACACCTTCCAGATGAGCGACGAGTTCTATCTGGACGCTGGCATCGATCCTCCCGAGGCTGACTTTTACGACGGCTACCCGCAGTACTACGACGGCATCGGCATGATCCGCTCATATCTGGACGAGACCGACGACGTGCTTGCAACCGACGCCGAGCGTCTGGCCCGCGTCCGCTCTGGCATCGCCCTCCGCAGCCAGCACCTGCTGTGCCTCTCCGGCGCCAGCGCACGCGACACGGTAGCCCGCTTTGTGGAATCGCCCCAGGGACTCGCCGGCACTGTCACGGCCATCAAGAACCGCTACTTTGGCGGAAACGTAGACGTGACCGGCCTCATCGTCGCGTGTGACATTCTGGAGCAGCTGCCCCAAGACCTGTCGGGGGTTATGCTCTTTGTGCCTAAGCTCATGTTCAACGCTGACGGCATGACGCTTGACGAGTATCATCGTGACGATTTACTCGCAAACCTTACCAGTCGCGGCGCCGAGGTTCATGTGGTGTCGACCATGCCGCATGAGCTGCTCGATACCCTGGAGCGCATTCTTGGCATTGTGCCCGCAGACTCTAACACTTCCACTGACCCTACCCATTAAAGGAGAGCAGATGAAACCTATCGTCGCCGTCGTCGGACGCCCCAACGTGGGCAAGTCCACGCTCGTTAACCGCCTGGCCCAGACCTCGGACGCCATCGTCCACGAGTCCCGCGGCGTCACGCGCGACCGCTCGTACCACACGGCCGATTGGAACGGCCGCGAGTTCACCATCGTCGACACGGGCGGCATCGAGCCGCTCAAGAGCGATGACGTGTTTGCCACGTCCATCCGCGACCAGGCGCTCGCCGCCGCCGAGGAAGCCGCCGTCATCCTGTTTGTGGTCGACGGCCGCACCGGCGTCACCGAGGAGGACGAGTCGGTCGCTCGCATGCTCAAGCGCTGCGACAAGCCGGTCTTTCTGCTGGTGAACAAGCTCGACAACCCCGATCGCGAGAACGACAGCATCTGGGAGTTCTATTCGCTCGGTATCGGCGAGCCCACGCCGCTCTCGGCGCTGCACGGCCACGGCACCGGCGACCTGCTCGACGACATCGTGGCCCTGCTTCCTGAGGAAGAGGACGAGGTCGCCGATGAGTTCCCCGACGCGCTGAACGTCGCCATCATCGGCCGCCCCAATGCCGGTAAGTCGTCGCTGTTCAACCGCATCCTGGGCGCCGACCGCTCTATCGTGTCCAACATTGCCGGCACGACGCGCGACGCCATCGACACCGTCGTTGAGCGCAACGGCAAGCACTACCGCATGGTCGACACCGCGGGCATTCGCAAGAAGAGCACCGTGTACGAGAACATCGAGTACTACTCCATGGTCCGCGGCCTGCGCGCCATCGACCGCGCCGACGTGGCGCTGCTCGTCGTCGACGCCTCCGTGGGCGTTACCGAGCAGGATCAGAAGGTCATGGGCTTGGCCATCGAGCGCGGCTGCGCCATCGTGGTGCTGCTCAACAAGTGGGACCTGCTCGACGATGACCGCAAGCGCGAGGCCTGCATGGAGACCATCGACCGCCGTCTGGGCGTCATGGCTCCCTGGGCCCAGTACCTGCGCATCTCTGCCCTGACCGGCCGCAGCGTCGAGAAGATCTGGGCCATGGTCGACGCCGCCGAGAAGACGCGCTCGCAGAAGATTAGCACCTCGCGCCTCAACACGTTCCTCACCGACCTGCGCGAGTTCGGTCATACCGTGGTGGACGGCAAGCGCCGCCTGCGCATGCACTACGTGACCCAGACGGGCGTCAACCCGCCAACGTTCACGTTCTTCGTCAACCACAGCGACCTGGTTAACGACACCTACCAGCGCTACGTGGAGAACCGCATGCGCTCGACCTTCGACTTTGCCGGCACGCCCATTCGACTCTTCTTTAGGAAGAAGGAGCAAAAGGATGCATAATCCGATTCTTCTGACCGCCATCTGCGCCGTGGTCTCGTTCTTTATCGGGGCGATTCCGTTTGGTCTGATCCTGGGCCGCGTGTTCAACCACACGGACATTCGTAAGGCGGGCTCCGGCAACATCGGCACCACCAACGCTCTGCGCGTGGCCGGCCCCAAGGTGGCCGCGCTCACGCTGCTGCTCGACTGCCTTAAGGGCGCCATCTGCGTCCTTATCGCGCGTCCGCTCATTGCCGACTTGGGCTATGGCTTCCCCGTGAGCATTATGGCCCCCGGTGCCGCCGGCGACTGGATGCTCGGCGTCATCTGCCTGGCAGCCGTGTGGGGCCATATCTTCTCGCCCTACCTCAACTTCCATGGCGGCAAGGGCATCGCAGTTGGTCTGGGCGTCATCCTCGCCTGGTACTGGCCTATTGGCCTGTCGCTGCTGGGCATGTTTATCGTGGCCGTCGCCATCACAAAGTTTGTGTCGGTGGGCTCGCTTGCCGCGGCCATCGGTCTTCCCATCGCTGCCTGCGCGGTCTTTCCGTACAGCAGCCTCGGACTTAAGTTTTGCATGGCGCTGATCGGCATTACTGTGGTGTGGGCCCATCGTGCGAACATCAAAAAGCTCATGACGGGTAAGGAGTCCAAGCTCTCGTTTACCAAGCGCGTCACCGAGCCCGACGATAAGTAGGAGAGAGTCATGAATGTTGCGCTGATTGGCTCTGGCTCCTGGGGAACCGCCGTCGCCGGCCTTGCTGCAGCGCGAGCCGAGCGCGTGACCATGTGGGCCCATAGCGAGCAGACGGCCGCCGGCATCAATGGCGAGCACCGCAATCCCCGGTATCTGGTGGACTACGAGCTGCCCGGCAACGTTGTCGCCACCACGGACCTGTCGCAGGCGCTCGACGGCGCCGACTCCATTATCTTTGCCGTGCCCTCCACACACCTGCGCAGCGTATGTCATCAGGCAGCACCCTTCATCGCCGCCGGCACCCCGGTGCTCTGCCTCACCAAGGGCATTGAGCCCGAGTCTGGCCTGCTCATGAGCGAGGTCATCGCCAGCGAGATCGGCAACGAGTCGCGCGTGGCGGCGCTCTCGGGCCCCAACCATGCTGAGGAAATCTGCCGCGGTGGACTTTCTGCCGCCGTCATCGCCAGCGAAGATCCGCAGATAGGGGAGACCTTTAAGGACCTGCTCCTGTCCACGGCCTTTCGCATCTATCTGTCGCAAGACATGACCGGTGTCGAGGTCTGCGGCGCCATGAAAAATGTCATCGCCATCGTGTGCGGCATCTCCGCCGGCACCGGTGCCGGCGACAACACGCTCGCCCTTATCATGACGCGCGGCCTGGCCGAGATTAGCCGTCTGGTGCATGCCCGCGGCGGTCAAGCTATGACCTGCATGGGACTTGCCGGCATGGGTGACCTCATTGCCACCTGCACCTCCGAGCATTCGCGCAACCGCACCTTTGGCTACGAGTTTGCCCACGGCGTTTCGCTCGACGAGTACCAGACGCGCACGCATATGGTTGTCGAGGGCGCCGTCGCCGCCCGCAGCGTGAGCGAACTCGCCCGTTCGCTGGGCGTAGACATTCCGCTCACCTTTGCCGTGGAGCAAACGCTCTACAACGGTGTTACTTTGGATAGGGCGCTCGAGATTCTCACCGACCGCGTCCCTTCTCAAGAGTTCTACGGACTCACCGACTAGCGCAGAAAGGCTTCTACCATGGGTTCCATCAAAATCGCTCCGTCCGTCCTTTCGGCCGATATGGCCAACCTCAAGGGCGAGCTCGACAAGATCGCCGGTGCCGACTACGTCCACTTCGACGTTATGGACGGTCACTTTACCGGCAACCTCACCTTTGGCGTCGACATCCTCAAGGCCGTCAAGCGCTCCACCGATGTACCGGTCGACGCGCACCTGATGGTGTCGAACCCCGACGAGACGGTCGATTGGTACACCGACGCCGGTGCCGATATGATCACCGTCCACTACGAGGCTTCCACGCACCTGCACCGCACGCTCACCCATCTGCAGCAGCGCGGCGTCAAGGCAGGCGTGGTGCTCAACCCCGCCACCCCCGTGTGCGTGCTCGAGAGCATCATCGACGTCGTCGATATGGTGCTGCTCATGAGCGTGAACCCGGGCTTTGGCGGCCAGAGCTTTATCCCGGGCACTATCGCCAAACTGCACGAGCTCAAGGCCATGTGCGAGCGCCACGGCGTGTCGCCCATGATCGAGGTCGACGGCGGCATTTCTTCCAAGAACATTGCCGAGGTCGTCAAGGCTGGTGCCAACGTTCTCGTGGCCGGCTCCGCCGTATTTAAGTCCGAAGATCCCGCCGCCGAGGTTGCGCTGCTGCAGAAGCTGGGCAATGAGGCCGCACAGGAGGCATAAACCCTTATGACCGCAGGTCAAAACCGCATACCCGTGAATCTTGACTACGCCGCCTCGACGCCCATGCGCGCCGAGGCGCTCCTTGCGCAGCGCGAATATGACGACAGCGAGCTTGCCGGCGTCAACCCCAACTCGCTGCACTCGCTCGGCCGCAAGGCCGCCGCGCGCCTGGAGGTTGCCCGTCGCGAGATCGCCCATAGCTTTGGCGCACGCGTCCGCCCGTCCGAGATTGTTCTAACCAACGGCGGCACCGAAGCCAACCAGCTGGCGCTGCTCGGTCTTGCCGAGGGCGCCCGTCAGCGCGACCGCAAGCGCAACCGCGTGATCGTATCTGCCATCGAGCACGATTCGATTCTGGACAACCTGCCGCTGCTGCGTGCCGCCGGATTTACCGTCGACCTGGTGCAGCCCTGCCGCATGGGCTACATTGAGCCTGCCGCGCTTGTCGAGCTGCTAGGCGACGACGTGGCGCTCGTGAGCATTATGGTTGCCAACAACGAGACCGGCGTGGTGCAGCCCATCCGGGAGCTTGCCGCTGCCGCACACGCCGCCGGCGCCCTGATCCACACCGATGCCATCCAGGGCTATCTGCATATTCCGCTCGATGTCACCGAGCTGGGCGTCGATGCCATGTCCGTCGCGGCCCACAAAATTGGCGGTCCTGTGGCATCCGGTGCGCTCTACCTTAAGAACCGCACGCCGCTGCGCCCCCGCATCTTTGGCGGTGGACAGGAAGCCGGACGACGTGCCGGCACGCAGGACCTGCGCACGCAGCTGGCCTTTGCCGCCGCTGCATCCGCGCTGGCGCCGCACGTGACCCAGGAACGCACAAAGCTGCAGGCGCTTTCCGACAAGCTGTACGCCACGCTCACGGCCCATCCGCGCATTCACGCCACGATGGGCGACTACGCGCAGGCCGATCGTCTGCCGGGCATGGTTTCGATCTACGTCGACGACATGGACTCCGAGGAGCTCATCATCAAGCTCGACGCTGCCGGCTTTGAGGTTTCCGCCGGCTCCGCTTGCTCGAGCGGCAGCATGGACCCGAGCCACGTGCTCAGCGCCATGGGTATCGGCCGCGAGCAGGCTTTGGGCGCGCTGCGCATCTCGTTTGATGACCGCGTGAACCCCGCCGACCTAGATGAGTTTGCCCAGACGTTGCTCTCGATCGTGGGTGCCGCATGATCGTCGCCGAGCTTGAACGTGCACTGCTGGCGCGCTATCCCAAGGCGGATGCCGAGAGCTGGGACCATGTGGGGCTATCCGTCGGAGATCCCACTGCCGAGATCACCGGCGTTGCCTGCGCACTCGATGCGACCGAAGCCAACGTGCACCGCGCGGTTGAGGCCGAGGCTAACGTGCTGCTGACGCATCATCCCATCTATATCAAGGCTCCCGAGGCCTTTTGTCCGGCCGATGCAGCGCGTCCCCAGTGCAGCGCGGCGCTGTACGAGGCAGCCCGTTGCGGCGTGAGCATTATCTCGCTTCACACCAATCTTGACCGCTCGCACGAGGCGCGCGCTTGCCTGAGTGAGCTGCTGGGTGCTGAGCCCATGAGCTCGCTGGAGCATGTGGACGAGCCCGAAGCCTGCGGCTTGGGCGCACTTGCAACGCTCAACGACCCGTGCACGCTGCGCGATCTTGCCACCCGTGCTGCCACGGCCTTCGGCAGCAACCCGCGCGTTTGGGGTGAAGCCGAGCACCCGTGCCGAACCGTCGCCATTTTGGGCGGCTCCCTGGGCGACTTTGGAGAGCTCGCCATCGCCGCGGGCGCAGATGTTGTCGTGACGGGCGAGGCGGGCTACCACGTGGCGCAAGACCTTGCCTTGCGCGGGCTACCGGCGATCCTGCTCGGCCACGATCGCTCCGAGGAGCCGTTCGTTGATATATTGATGAACTCTGCAGTTGATGCCGGGGTCGACCCCCGTCATGCGATTAAAATACTGAACCCTTGCCAATGGTGGACTGTGACAAAAGGAGAGAACTTATGAGCGCCGGCGCTACGCTACTCAAGCTGCAACAGATCGATTTGGAGCTCGCCCGCAACAAGAGCGAACTTGCCAATATGCCGGAGCTCAAGGAGCTCGCTTCCAAGCGCAAGACCTATGTGAAGCTCAAGTCCGAAATGACCAAGCTCTACGCCCAGCGCAAGGACCTGGATATTGAGCTCGACGATCTCAACACCACCGAGATCCAGACCAATAACGCCATCGAGGCCGCCAAGAAGCGCCACGTTGATGGCTCTGACTACCGCGAGGTTCAGGACCTGGAGAACGAGCTCGCCACCCTGGCCAAGCGCTTGGACAAGATCGAGCACACCCGCAAAGATGTCGTCGTCGCCCACAAGGAGGCGCTCGACCGCGAGGCTCGCGCGCAGGCCATCATCGCCAAGTTCGAGGAGGGCGTGAAGGCCGACACCAAGGCCGCCCGCGCCAAGGCCGCCGACCTCCAGGCACAGATTGACGCCGCCACTAAGGAGCGCACCGCCCTTGCCGCCACGCTGCCGACCGACGTGCTCACCGACTACGAGCGCCTGCTCAAGCAGTTCCGCGGCCTGGCCGTCGAGACCATCCAGGGCAACATCCCCACGGTTTGCCACACCGCGCTGCAGGCATCGTCCATGAGCGACCTCAACCATGACGGCAGTGAGATTACGCACTGCCCGTACTGCCACCGCCTGCTCGTGCTCCCTAGCAAGGAAGCCTAACGATGACGGCGGCACCCAACAATTCAATGCTACTTGAGGGAAAAACGATCCTGCTGGGCATTACCGGCGGGATCGCCGCCTATAAGTCGTGCAATATCGTGCGTCTGCTGCAAAAGCGCGGCGCACGCGTCAAGGTCGTTATGAGCGAGCATGCCACCGAGTTTGTGGGCCCGCTCACCTTCCGCGCGCTCACCAATGAGCCGGTCGCAGTGGGTCTGTTCGACGACCCCTCCGACCCCATCCACCACATTTCGCTCGCGCAGGAGCCCGACCTGGTGGTCGTAGCACCCGCGACGGCCAATATCATCGCCAAGATGGCCAACGGCATTGCCGATGACCTCATCTCCACGACGCTGCTCGCCACGCCGCGACCCATTGTGATCGCGCCGGCCATGAACAATGGCATGTGGAAGGCGCCGGCCACGCAGGCCAACATGGCCACGCTGCGCGAACGCGGTGTCCATGTTGTGGGTCCGGGTAGCGGCTACCTCGCCTGCGGCGATGTGGACACGGGGCGCATGAGCGAGCCCGAGGACATCGTCGAAGCCATCTGCGAGGTGCTCTACCCCGCGCCTCAGGACCTTGCGGGCAAGCGCATCGTGATCACGGCCGGCCCTACACATGAGCCGATCGACCCCGTGCGCTTCATTGGCAATCGGTCGTCGGGCAAGATGGGCATCGCCCTAGCAGGGGAGGCCGTACGCCGCGGCGCTGCGGTCACGCTCGTGCTGGGACCGACGTCGCTCGATGTTCCCCACGGCGTGGAGTGCGTGCGCGTGCAGACCGCCGCAGAGATGCTGCAGGCGGCGTTAAACGCCTTTCAGACGGCCGATGCGGCCATTTGCGCGGCCGCCGTCGCCGACTACACACCCGCGGCCCCTGCCGACCATAAGCTCAAAAAGGCCAACGAGCGCTTGGATCGCATCGAACTGGTCGAGACGGTCGATATTTTGGCTGAGCTCTCGCGCCAGAAGGGCGAGCGCCGTGTGATCGGATTTGCAGCCGAGACCGATAACGTCGTGGAGTACGCTGAGCGCAAACTTGCCCGCAAGGGCTGCGATGCAATCATCGCCAACGATGTCTCGCGCGCCGATTCGGGCTTTGGAACCGATACCAACAAGGCCTGGATTGTGAGCACAGCGGGTACACAGGAACTTCCCGTACTAACAAAACCCCAGCTCGCGGATACAATTTTGGACTTGCTCAAAAATATTTAAAAAAGTTCTTGCGCAAGGCCAAAGTTTCGGGTTAATATACTCCCTGTTGCGAGCGAGAGCAGAGCAACAAACAAAAGCTTCGGGACGTGGCGCAGCTTGGTAGCGCACTTGACTGGGGGTCAAGGGGTCGCTGGTTCGAATCCAGTCGTCCCGACCAGAAGTTTGCAGGTCAGGTACTTAGTGCCTGACCTTTCTTGTTTTAAGCAATTGCTTAATTTTGATTAATCAACAGGGTGCCAAAAATCACCCTGCGCGATAATCGCCTTTTGCGGCTACTTGCGCGTTTTGCACACGCTTGGGCCGATTTATTAACGCGATATGAATCTACATACGCGTAGCTGGTATACAGTCGAGTACAGACTGTATTTATCGCGGCGATTTACACAGATATAGCGACTGTAACGAACAAGCGTGTCGCCGTATTTATTCCAGTAGCTCACTTGACCGGTGGACAAGTGAGCGATTGCAACGATATGCCAACCAGGATGGGCTCCATACGAGGACGCCGCAGGGGTAATGGCGGGGGAGTGCAGCAGGCGCTCTGAGAGCCGCCATATGACCCCATTTCTCCTCAACCCGAATACCTGTGCCGCGAACCTAAACCGTTCGTACACTTGCCAAAAGATAGGCCCGCGCGGAGTCGCGCGGGCCTTGCACTAGAAAATCTAGAAGCACCAAGCGGGAAACACGTTGCCGGCACTGTTGGCACTACCGCTGCTCCAGCGACCGAAAGGGTCAACATAGATAAAGTCCGTTGAGTCACTCGGAGACACGGAACGAGTGCTGAAATAGCACACAATCTCAGGTCCAGAATACCTCGACGTCGCATAGTACTCGTACTGGGCGCCGTCAGACTGGAGGTCTCCGTAAATCTCGGTCGTCGAGAGGATGAAGACCTTGTCATTCGTTGCCGTCGGAGTGCCGGCGCTACCGCCGCCCTCGTTGTCCGTCATCTTCGTGACGACCTTCGCCTTGGACTGGAGCTCGGCCGGCAGGAGCGCCCAGAGGTCACCGGAGTTCAGGCGGGCGCGGAGCTTAGAGGACCTCCAACCGCCGACATTGGTCTTTGTGTCGTTCCAGATGTGTTTGTATAGGACATCGTTGGTCGTCTCAAACGTCAGCCCCGCCTTGCCGCTACCGTCGGCGAGGTCGTCATGGTTGATACCGATGATGCGGTATCCGGGCATCGTGGTGTCCGCACTGCGAATCTCTCATAGAGGATATGCCACAACTTGATAATTTCGCAGCCATAAGGAAGAACCTTTTCAATGTTTCTGAGGACAGCACGATTGAAGAAGCCTCGGTCCATGAAGGAGACTTTCCCATTTACATAGATTAAGATAAGGTCGTGAATGACCAATATGAACTTGAGCATATTCCGTCCGTATTCATACTGGATGACCAAGGAAACATCATCGGCTCATCCGAAGGAGAGGAAGAACCTCTTGCCTTATTAAAGAAATACGCCGAATACAACGGATATAAAGCGGAAGGAGGCGACATCGAGTAACTATCAAAGGCCAGTTTAAGGAGCCAGCCATGAAGAAATGCCTGCCCTCCATCATCTCAGCAGCTCTTTGCCACTCCCTTGTCATGACACCATTTGTGCCCGTTGCGGCAGCCTATGCCGACGAGGGATCTCCCGCCGAGAGCAGCGAGATCTACGTCGGAGACAATTACGACGATAATTACGATATATACCTTTTTTGAGCGCGGGCGCTGCACGGATTCATATTCCAAGGCGTGGTGCGATTCTCACGGATCTGCAAATAACTGCACCGTCCCTCACAAGGTCAAGCTGAACGCGAAGGAGGAGGCTTGCCTGCGCGATCTCTAGCTTGTTGGCACCGCTGAAGTTATCGCCGGTCTCGTGACAACCGGTCCTAGCGGCGGCTTTTTTGCAACCGCAATGACATCGTACCGACTTTTCATTTGCATGTTCTGAAAGGAAGTTGCCATGTTGTCGCAAAATCAATCGAGATACTTGAACACAATCGGCTTTGCCCTGCTTGCATTACTCTTTGCTAGCGACCTTTTGCTGAAACCGCCCAAGGAACTCGTTTCGCTTGCCATAGCCTGCATTTCCGCCCTTTACTTTACGGCAACCCTGTTCGTCGGACTAAAGGAGAGGAAAAAAGGCGCAGTCGTTGCATCTGCCGTAGGCGTGATCATAGCCATTGCCTCATTCTTTATCTGACACATTGATGATCTAGGGGCGATATCGTAGGAATACGACCGGGAGAGCCGGGACCAGATTGCCCGGATTGCCCGGTCGGCTCGCGCGACGGCGCGGCGGTTCGACAGAAAGCTCTCCGGACTTCACGCCGTTTCTGATCGCATTGTAGACAGCCATCTCGTCTTCGCAGTCGGCGAGCACGCGGTGTGCGTCGTCGTTTTGGATGTACAGTAAATCTCGAAGGTCCTCCATGCACCAGCGTCCGAGATTTGGCCATGCGCGTCGCGCGAGCTGATAAGTGCCGATTGCGATGTTGTAGTTAAAGTCCAGACCAAAGCCGTCCCAGGCAGAACGGCATTGTTTCCTTGATTATCAACTTCATCCGGGCATTTCCCGCATTCATCCGTGTGCATACGGATGAATGCGGGATTCGATACCCCGGCGGCCTGATCGGCAGGCCGCCGGGAATTCTCACTCCTCGATAAAAGCCGGCACTCGGTTAGTCCTGCGCATCTTGAAATCGCCAATCTCGTGGGAGACATAGAGAATGCCGTCCATCCCATCTCGTGATGCATACGACAGGTGAACTGAACCGCAATCCGATCCATCATTGTCGAGAAGATCGAACGAATTCGGGTCGCTCGTTGCGGCCAAACGACCACTCAGACAAGAGCCATCGTCATTACAGATTTGCCATTCCATGTCTTCGCCTGCAAGAATCGCCATAGACGGCCTGGTCGCGCCATCGCTGACATACATCCCGTCTATGCCAAACCCATTTTCAGCGCCATCGATGAACGACTGCTCGGACCTATACCTCGCAAATGATGCACATAGCACCATTGCAAGACAAAGTACAAAGCCAACAATCGCTATCTTTGCATAGCTCTTGCCTATCATGTCATTCACCTCCCTCGTATGTATCGAGGTATTCCTGCTTGAGCGTCTGCGAGGACGACTTGATCTTTTCCACGAGCGTGCCGGCCTCGATGAAGTAGAACGAGTTGGTGAGGTCTGCCAGGTCGTCGAGCAGATGGCTTGAAATGAGCACGCTTCGTCCCCGCGCCACCTCGCTGCGCATCGCGTCGCAGGAGGTTTTCCGCTTTCCCGGATCGAGGCCGTTCAGCGGTTCATCGAGGATGAGGTACGGGCAATCGGTCGATATCGCCATGGCAAGCTTTACCTGCTGCTTCATTCCTGTCGAGAGTTTACGGGTCGGCTTGTCGAGATATGGGGAGATTCCGAGGGAGTCGCAGAGCGAGTCGATGTCGGCGGCCGATTTCCACGCCTCCCTAACGAAAGAGAGGTGCTCGCGGGCCGATAGCGTGGGATAGAGATCCGCGCCGCCCGAAGAGCTCAGGTAGACGAGTTCTGCGAATTCGGCTGATCGACGTTGGCTGATTCCGTCTGCCACCAGGCTTCCCGAGTGGATGCGGGTGGGAAATTGGCCCGACAGCGCTTCAAGAAAGGTGGTTTTCCCCGAGCCGTTGGGAGCAATGAGGCCCGCCGCCGTTCCCGGGCTCAGGAAAAACGATCCGATTGAAAGTATCGTCGTGCTCCCGTATCCCACGCTCGCGTCCAGAAGCTCGAGCCCATGGTGCTTTTTCGCGGGTCCAGGCTGTTTGGGGGAACGTGCCGCAACGGCGCCGACCGCAAAAAAGACCGCGACGTATGCCAGGGCCACGGCAAGCATCGATGCGCTGCCTGAACCGGAGCCAATGAATTCTGTCGGGAAGCATCCCACGTAACCCGTTGCCTCGATAGGCGAGAACACGGCCAGCGGCAGGAGCCCGAGCACGGCGTTATGCTCCAGCGCCGAATCGGACAGTAACGGGAATGCCGGGGCCGCGACAAGCAGCGCGGAGGCAAGGGGGCCCGCGAGGACGCGCCTCGTTGCGGTCGATAGGACGGCGGAGCAAACGGATATCAAGGTTCCGCCCGCAAGCAGCGCGAGAAGCAGGTCCGTGAAGACGTCTCCCGCGGTCGTGGTGGCAAGCGCGCCGTCATGGAAGAAGGCGCTCGGGTACCCAATTTGCCCGAATCCGTTTAGGGCCAAGGCGTAAATGCCCCCGGGTGCGAGGCCGGCGAGGAGCATCGCGGTCCCCGCGCCGATTATCGAAAACACGGTCTGGATAAGGCGCCGGAATTTGGGCGCGGGCGCCTTCGCCGCCAGGGTCCCGGGCCTTGTGGCGCCGAGCACGAGTATCGACGAGAGAAGGAAGGGGATGAAGGGAAGGAAAGACGGCGCCGTGGCAATGGCGTAAGGCAGGAAGGAAAGGAATGGCAGGTCGCTTGCGGAGGCCGGGATATCCGTGATGCCGGAGCTGCTCAGGGCACGGCAATACGCGAGGTCTGCGTCATTGGTCTCTCGGTCTCCCACGATGGACCCGGATTGGAAGCCTTCGCCCATGAGCGCGTAGTAGCTCTCGGCAGAATCGAGAAAGGCGGCGTCGGTTTGAGCGGCGAGGGCGGCGTTCGCGTATCTTGCAAGCTCCGCGTCATCTTGCTGCTCTGGCGATAGGTCTGTGCCGCCGGCCTGGGGCGCGCGCGTATTGAATGCGTCGACAAAGCTCTGCATGCCCTGCTTCATAAAGAAGGGCCCGTAGATGGGTGAATTGAACGCAATGGGGATGGAGAAGGCTGCAGCGAGAACGAGCGTACAAATCCATACGGCCCTGTCTCTTAGGATTAGTTTGAGAAGAAGTCGACAGTACATTTAGAAGCACCTACATTTCTCAAAGCATCGTTAGATTAATAATGACAGACCGAATGAAGATGCGTGCGATGGGGGCGAGGCGAATGGCTGAGCGGTATCGATATGCGGGTTCAACGGTATTATATTGACCACATAGATTATTAACTTGCATTTCTAACAGTTAAGGAGACGGGTGCTTTCCAGCACACTCCTTCGATGATGCCTTCCGCTAGTTGCTATGCCGGTTTCAGCCAACAAAGAATGTGCCCGGGCGCTCAGGTTCACCGTTAGCGTTGGCAACATATGAGATGGGCCGGACCCTTGCCGCGCGCCGATTGCGCGAGAGGTGTCGGGCTCCATGTTTATTCCACCTGCTTGTTATCAACCAGCTTCGTTCAACGTCAGACATTCAAGATGTCAGACGTCGAACCTGCGCCAAAGACGCAGCTGGGGCTACTAGTTGCCTACAATCGCTCGCGAAGCTCACCTGTTCGTGCGTGAATGTCTGACAGCTCCGTCAGACATTGTCGGACATTTGATTGTTCGACAAATGCGCACGTGGTCGCGTTCGCAAAGATAACTGAACGGTCGATGGGTGCGTTGAGACCGGAGCAAACGGCGGATGCCAGAAAAATGGCCTCACAGAATCGCACCCATGCTTGATAAAATTGACCGCCCGGGCGCAAATACCCGGGCGGTCAATTCATCCCCTCGTTCGCGATCCTGTTGGGTTTTGGGGCTTTGACATGTTGTTGACGGATGGATCAGCCGTACAGCTTGATCTCCCGGGTTCCATGTGGTCGTCCCCCAATAAGACGTCCCTGATGTAGCTCTGCGGCAGGAACTCGACGGGCAGCACTGGGTCGTCGACGTAGCCGGGCACGGGGAGTAGGCGTGGCCTTTGGATATAGCGTGGCCGCCTGCCGGCGGTCGGACTGCCACTTCAGCCAAAAGCTCAGGCGCGCGCATTCAAATAATGAATATATCGCTTGATGGGCTTTTGGCCAAGCATGAACATCGCAGGTAAATCCGTGTACCAAAAATTGGTACATGGATTTACCTGCGATTTGTTGAAAGCTCTGACATGCGCTGTCGACTTCATTAAAATCGATTGCCGATCAAGTCTTCCTATATATGCGAGCCCCAAGAAACTGCGCTGTGAAGCTGAGTCCTCTATCGATCGGCCCGGTGCACCGGGCCGCTGTCCTCGAGCCGGCAACAGCTTGCCGGTCTCAAAACGTATACTTGATTTAAGGCGGAGTGGAATGTGGGCGCGCAAGGAGATGCGGAATCGATGAGAGCCTCAAAAAAAATTACTGCAGTGTTATCATCTTTCATCCTCTCTATTCTTCCATTTCTGATTCTATGGACGGCTTGGTCAGTCCTCCCTGATACAATTCCCACTCATTGGAGTGGGGGTGTGGTTGATCGATGGGGTAATAAGCTTGAATTGCTGGTTGTTCCGCTGTTTTCTCTGATTGGTTCTATTGCAATTTCTGTGTACCTTATTGTTTCCACGCGGCGAAGAGAGTTCGCGGATTTCTCTGTTCGAATGCGACGGGACTTTGTTGCGTGCAATATTTCTAGTCTTCTTTTATCGACAACCTGCTCAGTGATAATTGCCGTTTGGGTTCAGTTGATTCTTACGCAAAACACTGCGGTTGATGGGGGGCTTGGACTATCGATCCTGTATTCCCTTCCCGGGCTATATGTGATCTTGTGCGCTTTGCCGCCTTTTTATGCGAGCGGCGAGAGCAAAAAGGCAGAGCGCCTGATAACAGTTCTTATTGGCGGCGCGGAGATTGTTCTTTGTGGAATAGTGCTTGAAGGTCCGGCTGCCTCTTATGCGATGATTGGACTGATGATTCTGTTCTGTGCGTTTGAGATTGTGTCACAGGTAAGGGATAGCCGGTCCTTATGAGTTGAATTACGCGCGTGCGGATATAAAGGGTGGCATGTTAAATTTGTTGAAAACTCTGACATGCGCTGCCGACTTCATTAAAATCGATTGCCAATCAAGTCTTCCTATATATGCGAGCCCTGAGAAGCTGCGCTGTGAACCTGAGACCGCTATCGATCGGCCCGGTGCACCGGGCCGCTGTCCTCGAGCCGGCATCAGCTTGCCGGTCTCAAAACGTATGCCGTCCGGTACGACCAACAGTCGAGTCTTGCGCCCAGTTCGAGCAGCGCCAGAACCCCGTGCCGGAACCCACGCAGCCGATGGCAGGGGAATTCAGCCGCGGCCATCGAGGAGCCGACCCAGGGACGGCGCCCCCAGTCCTCGAAAGATTTCCACCGCCCCCTACAGGCCTGGATTGATTTAACAGTTGATTTAATCCGGCTGAACAAGCCGAGCATGGGCCGGTTGACAAAATGTAAGGTAAAAAAGCAGATACGACCGTACGCCGGTGCGGGGTTCGGGTGATGTGATAGAAAGTAATACACGTATTACATCTAACCGGGAGGTGCATCATGGCAACCGCCACCGCAGCCCTGAGAACCCCCGAGGACCTCGCGAACAGGTACGACCGCCTGGCGAAGTCGACGGGCCGCACGAAAACCTTCTACATGACGGAGGCGCTTGCCGCAGAGATAGGCAGGCTCGAATACGAGTACGGCCTCATGAATTATCCGGGAAGCGTTTGGTTGCGAGGTATGCCAGTGTGCGGGGCCTGATTCGTCAGGCCCCGCACAGGGGGACCGCGATGGTGGCCACCGCGCCGCCCGAGGGGCTGTTGGCGAGCGAGACGGAGCCCCCGTGGGCGCTCGCGGCCTCGGAGGCGACGTGGAGGCCGAGCCCGTAGTGGCGGCCTCCGTCGCGCGAGGAGCGGGATGAGTCGTCTGTGAAGAGGCGCTCGCAGCCGCGTTCGAGGGCGGCGGGAGAGAAGCCCGGCCCGTCGTCGGACACCTCGATGACGAGGTGTCCGCCCGCGACGTCGCAGGAGACCGCCACGCGCGAGCGCGCGTGCTCGGCGGCGTTGGCCACGAGGTTCGCGGCGGCTCGCGCCAGGGCGGTTCGGTCGAGCGGGGCTTCGGGCGCGCCCGCGACAGCGGGGCCCGTGGCCGTGTCGAGCGTCACGCCTCGCGCCCGGGCGATCTGGGCGGCCTCGGCGAGGACCTGCTCGCAGAGCTCGGCCGGCCGCATGGGGGCCCTCTCCGCCCCGTCGGACCCGCGCGAGGCATCGATGAGCAGGCGCACGTAGCCGTCGAGCCTTTCGACACTGCCGGCTATGTCGCGCGCGGCGGCCGCGAGGTCGGCGTCTTTCTCGTCTTCCAGCTCCTCCGCCACGAAGTCGGCGTTGGCGCGCAGCACGGTGAGCGGCGTCTTGAGGTCGTGGGCGAGCGACGCCACCTGCTCGCGCTGCCCCCGCTCCGCGGCCCAGCGGGCCTCGAGCGACTCGGCGAGGGAGGCCCGCATGGCGTCCATCGCGGCGAGGACGTCGTTCACCTCGCGCACGTTGGTGCTGCCGACCGCGAAGTCGAGCTCCCCCGCGCCGACGCGCCCCGCCGCCTCCGCGAGCGGCGCCATCTTGCGCGAGATCACACGGCTCGCGCGGCGCGCCACGAGCGCGAGCGCGAGCGCGCTTCCCGCCGCGGCGCCGACGAGCATGAGGTTCTGCGGGTTGGGAAGCAGGCCGGCGAGGTCGCGCGAGACCCACTGCGGCAGGTACTCGCTGACGAGTGCGCAGGCCCCGCCGCCCTTGAGCGGGAACGCGGCGTAGGTGAGGCCCGAGCCCCCGCCCTCGATCTCCACTGTGCCCGGATCCGCGGCGAGTGCCGCACGGGCCATTTCCGTCGCGTCCTCGAGTCGCGTGCCCTCGAGGTCTGTCATCAGCACGTATCCGTCCTTGTTCAGGATGAGGTAGCGGTACGCCGTCGGCACGTCCTGCTGTCCGCAGACGCCGTCGCGTGCCAGGCCCTCCGCGACCTCGCGCGCATTGGCCGGCCCCCAGCTCGCCTCGTAGACGAAGCCCGCGTTGATCGCCGTGGAGAGCGCCATGAACGAGGCGAGCCACGCCGTGGCGACCGCCGCGAACGCGTAGGCGAAGTAGCGCGCGATGACGAAGGAGAGCGGCATGCCCCCGCGACCTCGCGCCCCGGTCCTCAGAGCTGCCACTTGTACCCCATCCCCCAGACGGTCGCGATCGGATCGGCGCCGGCCTCGGAGAGTTTCCTCCGGGCGCGGCTGACTTGCATGGATATGGCCGCGTCGTCGGCGTCGCTCTCCCAGCCGAGCACCGCCTCGCGTATCTGCGCGCGGCTCATGACCTGCCCGGGGTGACGATGGCGGACATGAGCGGCATGAGGGCGCCGAGGAACTGGACGTAGGCGTCCGCGCCCAGCGCCGGGTCCCATCGGGTTACGGAGAAGTACTCGCCGCAGGCAAGACCGGCTGCCAGGCCGCAGACGAGGTGTACCGCCGTGAGCGGGGAGCGCGCCAGGCGCAGGGCCTCGGAGATCAGGGCCCGCGAGAGAGTCATGCACGGCGTCGGGTCGGAGAGTCGCGTCATGGCCATCACCTCTCCTCGGAGTGCGCGAACCAGGCCGCGCCCGCCGCCGTGAGCGCGGCGAACGCGAGCGCGCTGACCGCAAGGCCCGCCAGCGTGAGCATGCCATCCGCCGCGAGCGCCCCGCCGAGCGCCATGTCCGCCGCGAGTGGCTCGCCGCTCGGCAGCACGGGGATGAAGCTCGTGGGGATGACCATGCTCGCCGACGGCGGAAAGAGCTGCGGCAGCGGCACCAACGACCAGGCGAACCCACCCACGAGCTGAACGGCGAGCGGGCAGAAGATGCCCGCGAGCATTCCGAGCCGCGCCGTGAGAAAGAGCCCTGCGGGGATCATCCACGCCGCGGTCACCGTGTTGACGAGCGCGCAGAGGAGCATCGTGAGCGTGCCCGCGGCCGTGAGGCCCTCCGAGGAGAACGCCGATCCCGCGAGGTAGATGCCGAAAACCACGAGGTTCGAGAGCGTGCAGAGCGCGAGGCACCAGAGCGCCTTGGCCCACCAGGCGCGCCCGAGCGGGAAGCCCAGGCCCAGAAGCCCCCGCATCCGCGTGCGAGCGTCCGCCCGCGCGACGCACGCCACCACGAGCGAGAGAGACACGGGCAGGAAAAGCGCATACCAGTAGTTCCACGCGCTGAAGATCTGCACGCCCCGGTAGGGCATCGCGCCGAGCAGCGGCATCGGCAGCGCCATGAGCACGACCAGGCGAACCGGTGCCGCGTGGCGCGACTTCAGGGCCTCGGCGCGCAGGCCCGCGAGCAGGCCGCCTTTCTCGCCCGTCATGCCGCCACCTCCCCGCGTGCTCGTCGCCCTTCCCGGCAGAAGCTCATGAAGAGTTCCTCGAGGTCCTGTCCGGGCCGAAGCGCATCCTCGTAGGCAAGGCACCCCCCGCAGATGATGCCGATGGTGTCCGCCATCTGCTGCACCTCGGAGAGAATGTGGCTCGAGACGATCACCGTCGTACCCGCCGCCGCGAAGCCGCGGATCTGGTCGCGCAGCTCCTCGATGCCGATGGGGTCGAGGCCGTTGGTGGGCTCGTCGAGCACGAGCAGGCGTGGCCGGGCGATCAGCGCCAGCGCGAGCCCCAGGCGCTGCCGCATGCCCATCGAGAAGCGCCCGGCGCGCTTCTTCCCGGTGTCCGCGAGGTCCACGGCGGCGAGTACCTCATCTATGCGGCTCTCGGGAAGGCCCAGCAGCGTGGTGCGCACGCGCAGGTTCTCGCGCGCGGTGAGGTTGGGGTAGAGTGGCGCCTCCTCGATGAGGCTGCCGATTGCGTAGAGGTCCTCGCGGCGCCAGGCGTGCCCGGCAAAGAGGATCTCCCCGGCCGTCGGCCGCAGCATCCCGCAGATCATCTTGAGCGTTGTCGACTTGCCGGCGCCGTTGGGGCCGAGCAGCCCGTACACCTCGCCCTCGCGGATATGAAGGCTCACGTCGGCCACGGCATCCTGCGCTTGGTCGCCGCGACCGAAGCGCTTGGTGAGACCGCGCGTCTCGAGCATGTAACCCATGGGTTTATCCTTTCTCTTCCGGGCGCGCGGGCCGAGCCACCGTGCCCGCGCGCCTTACCTTTCGGGTTCAACATCTATGGTGGGGCGCGTTTCTAACGAAGCCGTAACGGCCGTTGGGCTCTTTTGGCGCCAGCCAATCTCGACCCACACGCATTTGCTTAAAGCAACAACTTTCCCGATCGATGTAATCACCAAATCAAAACGTGTACACCAGCCACCAAAGATGCCGAAAAATGTCGCTTTTGGAGGCTGATGTACACAAATGCTGAATCAAGCGCAGCCCAGAACCACTCTTCACATGTCTGGACTCTCTATGCTTACGCTGGATAGACATCGCTAGAACGGGTATAGTATCGAAAGTTTTGTCGTTTACCAGCGGGGGAGTCCTGTGGGCATCAAGAAGAAGATCAAAAAGGAGCTTATCGGCACTTCCGATTACCCGTCGAATAAGATCTTTACGATCTCCAATTTCATCACCTTTACGCGCCTGGTCCTCACGCTCGTCTTCCTGTACCTGTTTGTGACGGACAACAACCGTGTCGTTGCCATTGTCATCTATGCCATCGCGGCTTCCACCGACTGGATGGACGGTCAGATTGCCCGCATGACCAAAACGGTCTCGTGGCTCGGCAAGGTTATGGATCCCATCTGCGACCGCGCGCTGCTGTTTACCGGCGTGCTGGGCCTGGTGGTCCGCGGCGAGCTTCCCATCTGGGTCTGCGTGCTCATCATCGGTCGCGATATCTACCTGGGCATCGGCACGCTCATCGTGCGCCACTACCACCGGCGCCCCATCGACGTCGTCTTTCCCGGCAAGATTGCCACGGCACTGCTCATGACCGGCTTCTCGCTCATGCTGCTTGGGTTCCCCGTCATCGACGGCTGGCATCTGCTGCCCGCCACGTTCACGGCATTCCCAGGCCTCAACGGCAGCTCGGTGCCCCTCGGCATCTTCTTTGTATACGGCGGCGTCATCTTCTCCATGCTCACCGCTGTCATCTATTCCATTAAGGGAGGGGCGGCCATTAAACAGGCCATCGCGCATCCCGAGGACGAGGACACCGACTTTCTCAACCCCGAAATCGAAGACTGATTCATTGGGGTATGATTACGTACGGTTCATTCTTTGCGGCACGTCCGCGTTAGATAGGGGTTGTCATGGACAACAAGGTTAACAATATGCCTCAGAACGATAAGACTGCGGACGCTACCTGCGTTTTCCGCGTTCCTTCGAGCGATGTCACCGTTCCCGACCTTATGGCCAACGTGCGCATCACCGCTCCGGTTCTGTCCATCGTCAAGGGTCCGCAGACCGGAGCTGCCTTTGAGCTCGAGGACGACGTGACCACCATCGGCCGCGATCCCGCGAACGGCATCTTCCTCAACGACATGACCGTCTCGCGCAGCCACGCACGCATTATTCGTGAGGGCCTGGGCGCCCGTATTGAGGATCTGGGCTCGCTCAATGGTACGTGGGTTGACGGCGCCATCGTCAACGGTGCTCCGCTGCACGACGGCTCTTCCGTTCAGATCGGTACGTTCACGCTCATCTACCACGAGAGCACGCCGGAGCGCATCGAAACCGGTGAGTAGGTAATGGCCGAACGCAACTATCTGAGTATCGGCCAAGTCGTCAACCTTCTTCGAGGCGCATACCCCGATCTATCGAACTCAAAAATTAGATTTCTAGAAGATGAGGGGCTCATCACCCCTCATCGTACGCCTAAGGGGTATCGCCAGTACTCCAAGGAAGACGTTGATCGTCTCGAGGTCATCCTGCACCTGCAGAAGACCCGCTATATGCCGCTCAACGTCATTAAGCAGCGCTTGGAAAACGCAACGGACCTGTCCACTTTGGCTTACGAGGTGGGTCTTCTGTCCGATGTTCCGCTTAAGACGGAGCCCAAGGAGACCAAGCAAAAGCTGCATCCCATCGAGACTATTCCCGATATGCTCGGCGTCGAGATTTCGTTTATCCGCTCCCTTGCCGAGAACGATCTTATCCGCATCATCAAGAGCCCGCAGAACCGAGAGCTCGTCGATGGCCGAGATTTCCCGATTATCCGTTACTGCTCGGAGCTGTCGCGCTTCCACATTGAGCCGCGCAACCTGCGTCAGTACGTTTCGTCGGCAAATCGCGAGTCTTCGATGTTTGAGCAGGTTCTCGTGAGCATGCTCGGCATGGATACCTCCGATGACGAGCGCGACGCCAAGCTCGAGCGCGCTTTTAAGAAGCTGCACGACCTCACCGAGGGTGTTCACACCGCGCTCCTTAAGAACCGTGTCTTTGAGTCGCTCAACGCCGTAGTCGAGGACGCTGACATCGATGCCCTCGATGAGGAGATCGCGCGTTCCGAATCCACCAAGGCTAAAAGCGATGCGACAAGCGTCCCCGCGGTTGCCGCGCACGACGAGTCGCTCGTGCAGCCGTCCAAGGTCGTCGTTCCCTCGCATAGCTCGTCTGCTAACACGGGCAAATAACCGCCGTTCACCCGGCAATCCATGAAAGGTCACCCATTTACGACTTCGAATCTCATATCGTCGATATCCCCGACTATCCCGAGCCCGGAGTCGTCTTTAAGGACATCACGCCGCTCTTTGGAAATCCCGAGGCCCTGAAGGCCATGGTGGATGCCTTGGCCGAGCATTTTGCCGACATGGGCATTACCAAGGTCGTAGGACCCGAGGCCCGCGGTTTTATGGTGGGCGTGCCCGTGGCCGTCGCCCTGGGTGCCGGCTTTGTTCCCGCACGTAAGCCGGGCAAACTGCCGCGCAAGACGGTAAGCGAGAGCTACGAACTCGAGTATGGAACGGATTCTATCGAAATCCACGCCGATGCCATCAGCTCTAAAGATACCGTGTTGATTCTGGACGACTTGGTCGCGACGGGCGGAACCGTCGAGGCAACAGGTAAACTGGTGCGAGATATGGGCGCAAAGCTTGTGGGTTACGGTTGTATCCTTGAGCTTGCGTTTCTCAACCCGCGCAAGAAGCTCACGCCTTCTAACGAGGACGTTGAGCTCTTTAGCCTGGTAACGGTGGACTAGCCGCTACCCTTAGATACCGGAAAGGAAGCTACATGCGCACAGCAAACACGCACAGAAACATGGCACGCTGCGCTGCTACGGCAACCCTCGCTTGTGTTTTGGGCCTGGGCCTCGTGGCTCCGGCCTACGCCGATACCGCATCCGACCTTGCCGCTGCCCGTACCAAACTCGAGCAGATTGGCACCCAAACCCAGCAAATTCATGAAGAGCTCTCCGCACAGACGCAGGAGCTTGATCAGACTGCAGGCGAGATCACGCAAAAGCAGCAAGAGATTGCCGAGGGCCAGGCAAAGCTTTCGTCCTACGTTGCCGGTGAGTACAAGACCGGCGGTCTGAGTCTCCTTCAAGTTCTGACGGGCGTCGATGATCTGGGCGATATGCTCAACCGTCTGTTCTACTACGGCAAGGTTTCCGACAAGCAGGCCCAGACCATTCAGGAGGTCAAGGACCTTAAGCAGCAGCTCACCGATAAGCAAGCCGAGCAGGAGAAGAACGTCGCCGCGACGCAGAAGAAGGTCGACGAGCTCAATGCCCAGCAGGCTGAGGCCCAGAGTGTCGTGAACTCCCTGGATTCACAGCTGCAGGCCGAGCTTGCTGCCGAGGCCGAGGCCAACGCCGCGCTTCAGGCTGGCATCAATGCCAGCACCGCCGAAAAGGCCACGGTGAGCAACGACACCGCCGGTACGACCGAGAACACCAATAATGGTGGCGGCACGACCAATAATGGTGGCGGCAATACGCCTGCGCCCGCTCCCGCTCCTGCCCCCACGCCGCAGCCCGTGACGCCCGCTCCGGCTCCGACGCCTTCCGCACCGAGCCAGTCCGTTGACGGTGGTACCGTTGTTTCGCGCGCCTACAGCAAGCTCGGTTATGCTTATTCTTGGGGCGGCATTGGACCGAACAGCTTTGACTGCTCCGGTTTTGTAAGCTACTGCCTCACCGGCCGTTATTGCCGCCTTGGCACCACGGGCACCTTTATGGGCTGGACCCGCGTGTCCGATCCCCAGCCTGGTGACGTCGTGGTTAACTCTTACCACACCGGCATCTACATTGGTAACGGCCAGATGATCCATGCTTCCGACTACAAGACGGGCGTCATCATCAGCTCCGTCGCAGCCGGTATGAACAACAACTACATCTTCGTACGCTACTAATTTATTACTACAGCGAACGAACGTGGGCCTTGCGATCTTGAGTCGCGAGGCCCATTCTTTTTGCCCCTACCGTTTGCCTTAAGATCAGCACGGCTATCTAGTATTCAAAACTAGATAGCCGTCCAATTGATGAGAAAGACGGCTATAATTGTTGAGGAACAAGTAGAAAGGACCCTCAATGAGCTGGGCGCTTATCTCCGATTCGAGCTGCAATCTTCGCGATTGGCAGCCAACCGCACCTCATACCACCTTTGCATTTGCACCCCTTAAGATTCGAGTGGGGGAGCGTGAATTTGTTGACGACCTGACGCTCAACGTGCACGAGCTCAATTGTGCCGTGCAGGCAGAGTCGAGCGCTTCTTCGAGCGCCTGTCCAAGCGTAGGGGAGTGGACTGAGCTCTTTAAGCTCGCCGACAAGACGATCTGCATGCCCATCTCCGAGGGCGTCTCTGGAAGCTACAATGCTGCCGCTACGGCACGCGATATGGTACTTGCCGAAGAGCCCAACCGTCAGATTCACCTGGTCAACTCGCGGGCAGCGGGCGGCAAGATGGACCTGATCTTCTTACTGTTTGATCGTTATCTTGCAAGTAACCCGGACGTCTCCTTTGAGGACGCCTGCGCCTATTTCGATAGCTTGGAGCAGAACAGCAAGATCCTCTTTAGTTTGTGCAATTACGAAAACCTTGCAAAGGCCGGACGTATCCCTAAGGCGGCCGGCGTTATTGCCAACAAGCTCAATATCCGCATATTGGGCACGGCGAGCGAGGCGGGCAAAATTGAACTCGTTGGGCACACGCGTGGCGAAAAGAAGATGCTCACCAAGATTGTCGACACCATGGAGGCCGAGGGCTTTACTGGCGGTGAGGTCGTTATCGACCATGTTGAGAATGAGGCGGGCGCCCAGGCGCTTGCCAGCCGCATTGTGGAGCGCTGGCCAGGCTCCAAGACCATCATCATGCCCTGCAACGGCCTAGATTCTTATTACGCCGAGATGCACGGCCTCATCATCGGCTACGGCATGGACGTGGCTTCGGGCCGATAATGTCCAACTAGACAAACGCACGGGCGGGATAAGGGGCCACTGGCCCCTTATCCCGCCCGTTTTATACCTCGGTTAGCTATTAAACCCATTGAACTTTAGATAGCTCATCAGGTACGCCTTCGAAACGAAGGACGATACTGCACTGCGTACAAGCAGCGACTCGCGCGTAACCTGATGTGCGGTATCGGGCACGGGAGTCTGCTCGACGGAAAACGCCGCACGAATCGATGCCTCAAGTTGATCGACAACATAATCAAAGGCGGTCGGAGCGTCGTAGCTCAAGCGCTGAATATTAAAGAGTGCCTGAACCGCAGCGATGGGCAGCACCTGCTTAAAGATACAAATGGCGATGAGACGCGCAATCTGCTCACGGCCATACTGCTTTTTAACCGGCGCGGGAACGAGGCCGACCTTCACGTAGTTATTGATCATCGATGGCGTGATAACGGGCTGCTCTACGCAAATCGAAAGCGGCTCCATCCAAAGCGCAACATATTCAATAACCTGATCGCGATAGAGCGTTACATTGGGCAGCTGGTCATAGCGTGGCAGGCTCAAAGCGTTGAGTTTACCCACCATATCGGACTGAATAAATGCATCCGGCAGCACCGTCGGCTGAATATCCTCGGGCTTAATGCTGACCGATGTATCGGACATCGGGATAACATGTTTAACATGGTTCATAACAGGCCTCCGTTCGTTTTCTATATTGTATTCTAGGTTATCTAGTCTTGCATACCACATAGCCGCTAAGTAAAAGTGGTTGGACAGCACATTGAAGCACCGTCCAACCACTTTGTTTAAAGATAGCAACCTTACATAAGATATATTATCGTACTTATCTACGGAGAAATGCGTATGCGCTGGTTGCCGCTATGGCTCCGTCAGAAACCGCGGTCACAACCTGGCGCAAACGCTTGGAACGGATATCGCCAGCGGCAAATAGACCTGGCGTGCGGGTCGCCATGGATTCATCAGTCAGAATGCCGCCATCAGGCGCCAGATCGACTAGATGCTCGACAAGTTCGGTATGGGGTTGCGTCCCGGTATAGACAAAGATGCCGAAAGAGCCGGGCTCAAATGACTTGGTATGAATTTCCCCGGATGAATTGTCCTTAAAGGCGATCGTCGTTGGCATGGCTTCGCCCGAGAGCTGCACAATACTAGTTTGGTACCTAACTGTAATATTGTCCTTTTCGAGTACTTTCTGAACAACACCATCAGGCGCACGGAACTGGTCGCGGCGCAGCACGATGGTCACACTGCTGGCAATGTCTGACAGGAACAGTGCCTCTTCGCATGCCGAATTGCCACCACCGATTACAAAGACCTGTTTGCCGCGGAAGAACATGCCGTCACATGTTGCGCAATATGAAACGCCACGACCGCGATAGGTATCCTCGCCAGCGAAACCTGCCGGACGCGGCGTGGCACCCATGCAAGCGATAACGCTCGAGGCCAGCGTATCGCCCATATCGTGATGCACCGTAAACAACGCTGCATCGGCATCGTAATCGATACCCGTAACCATGCTCCATGTAACCTGTGCTCCCAGGCCCTCTGCATGCTGCTGAAAACGCTCGCCGAGTTCGGCGCCACTCAAGAGCGGAATGCCCGGATAGTTCTCGACTTCATTGGTCGTGGCGATCTGTCCGCCCGACATGCCCTGTTCAATCACGGTCGTCGTTAGGTTGGAGCGCGCCGCATAAATGGCCGCAGCATAGCCCGCAGGGCCGCCACCGATAATCGCAACATCGATCGGGTGATCGGTAGTCATGAAGAGACCTCCTGTCGAAAGATTGGCGTTCA
Organism: Coriobacteriaceae bacterium; assembly: GCA_025993015.1. Taxonomy (NCBI): domain Bacteria; kingdom Bacillati; phylum Actinomycetota; class Coriobacteriia; order Coriobacteriales; family Coriobacteriaceae; species Coriobacteriaceae bacterium. The sequence goes on along the minus strand of DAJPFV010000001.1, from coordinate 2,209,694 downwards.
TTGCGCTCATACCCAAATTTACGTGAACATGACACTCATGCACTACAATGATAAACCGCGTATCAAAGCTGAAGGGGAGTTATCGATGGATCAAACGCAGACGAGCAACGACGCTCCCCTGCCAACGCAAAGCACTCCCCAACCGGAGCAAATGACCGTTTCACCTGCACAAAAACCCCTAGTAACCATTGTGCACGCATCGGTTGGATCGGGCCACAGAGCCGCCGCCAACGCGATTGCACAAGCATTTGATCTTATCCGCGGCACCAAGGGAATCCCTGAGGATGTTGAGATCGAAGTCTTGGATATTCTCGATTTTGGACGCATTAGGTTCGATGGTAATAAAACAGCGGCTTCGTTTACCGGCGCCACGCGCCCCATATATGACCTAACCTGGCGATATACGTTTACGGGACATCTGCTCTGGGGTGGCGGCACGGCATGGTCGCGAATTATGTTCCCCGCCTTCAACGATTATGTCCGCACCCGCAGGCCCATGGCCGTGGTTGCAACACACATTACGGCAGCCAATGTTGCTGTGGGCGCCCGCGTCATCACGGGTATCGATTACCCGGTCATCTGCGTACCAACAGACTATGAAGTCGAAGGCTTTTGGCCCCACAAGGACACCGACCTGTTCTGCGTAGCCAACGAATTTATGGCCGAGACACTTCGCCCCCGTAAGGTTCCCGAGACCAAAATCCGCATTACAGGCATCCCCATTCGCGCCGGGTTTGATACGGACTACAATCGCGAGGAAGAACTCGAGAAGTTCAATCTCCCCGCTGACAAGACCGTTGTGTTGGTGATGGCCGGTGCCAGCTTGCCTCAACCGTACGTTCGCTTTCGCGCGGAGATGGACCGCACACTCCCCTTCCTGCGCAGCTTCGAGGACATGCACTTTGTCTTTTTGCCGGGCAAGGATGAGGAATACGCCACCCGCCTCAAGACGCTCTTTGACGCCATGAAGCTCGAAAACGTCACAGTTCTGGACTACGTGGACGACATGGCGGCCCTCATGCACGGCTGCGACCTGGCAATCCTCAAATCGGGCGGACTCACCGTCACCGAGTGCCTGTGCGCGCATCTGCCGATGATCCTGCTGGGCAAATCATACGGCCAGGAAAAGGCCAACACCACGATGCTCACCGGCATGGGCGCCAGCATGCATGTCACCACCGCACGAGAACTCATCGTAACCCTACGTCACTTGCACGACCATCCCGAATCACTCAAAGCCCTACTCATCAACGGCGAAGTGCTACGCCGCCCCCACGCAGCCGAAGACATAGCCATCGCAAGCATGGAGCTCGTAGGCAAACCCCAAAAGCGCAAACGAGCCTTCTGCCGCTTCTACTGGGGCGGAAAACCCGCGCATATCCGCTAGCATTGGATTGCCCGCTTACCTGCGGGAGGCCCCTACATATCATCCCATGCTCAAACATTCTCGCTTCGCTGCGAAACTGCGCGTGGGACGATATATAGGGGCCTCCCGCAGGTAAGCTGCGTTTACGTACTAGCAGCTACACTAGATTCCCCTCCAGTAGAACCATCAAAGGCAAGACCGGAAAATCTAGATACAGTAAGCCAATGCGACAAAGGGATTGTTCCTTTGTCGCATTGGCTTACTAGAAAATAAATATTTTTTCAAGCGAGTAGCCGCCCGCCTGCCTCTCACACATATCGTTCCACGCGCAGTTTCGCAGCGAGCGAAGCGAAGCGAGAATGTTTGAGCATGGAATGATATGTGTGAGAGCGGGCGGGAGGGATAAGAGCGCCCCTAGGCGACGCCGCTGGAGCCGAAGCCTCCGTTGCCTCGGTCGGTTTCGTCTAGTTCTTCTACTTCTATGAGGTTGACCGTGGGGGCTTCTTGGATGACGAGTTGGGCTATGCGGTCGCCTTTGTTGATTTGGATGTTGTTGGAGGGATCCAGGTTGATGAGGATAACCTTGAGTTCTCCTCGGTAGTGGGCGTCGATGAGGCCCGGCGTGTTAACTATAGACAGGCCCTGTTTGATGGCGAGACCGCTGCGGGGCTGGACAAAGCCGGCGTAGCCGTCGGGCAGGGCGATGGCCAACCCAGTAGAGACCAGACGGCGTTCGAGGGGCTTCAGGACGCAGTCCTCGTTGGAGCGCAGATCCAAGCCGGCATCGGTGGGATGGGCGTATTTGGGAAGCTCGACGGTGGGGTCGAGACGCTTTATGTTGACGGTAATATTGGACATGGAATCACCTTAGCTTGTCGAGCTCTTGCAGAAACTCATCGACGTCTTTGAAATCGCGGTAGACCGAGGCAAAGCGGATGTAGGCCACCTTGTCGATCTTGGCCAAGCGCTTGAGCACCATGTCACCCAACTCATGGGACGTGACGGCCGTCAGCGTGCGAGAGCGCAGCTCGACCTCGATGTCGTCGATAATCTCATTAAGCTTCTTAGTATCGATATCACGCTTGATGGTGGCGCGCATCAAGCCGACGAGCAGCTTATTGCGATCGAACCGCTGCTTGGTTCCGTCTGACTTAATGACCTCGATTGGGTCTTCGCATCGCTCAAACGTTGTAAAGCGATAGTTACACGAACAACATTCGCGACGGCGCTTAATGGTGTTATTTGACTCCTGCATACGGGAATCAACGACGCGGGTATGTGCCTTGCCACATTTGGGACAGCGCATGGTACCTCCTCTTAAACGATAACAAGGGTACCATGCGCAGCGCGATAATGATTACGAACGAGCAGGAACCTTAAGATGCGCACCGGCGGCGAGCGAACCATGCTCCAGATGATTGACGTTACGGATCATGTCGGAAGTCTCTTGCGTGGAAAGGCCTTCGATAGGATATTCCTCGGCAAGCGACCAAAGAGAATCACCAGGCTGAACGCGAATAGTCTCGTAGGTAACGTTGGAAACGGACTCGGCATACGCGGCGTGACGAGCGCTAAAGACCGACGTAGCGAGGACAACGAAGAGCGTAAGCGCAACGGCAACGGCGACAATCGTCGGAACCTTCAGGGCAACGCGGGCCGGCGCAACTACAGCCTGCTGATTGCGAGCAGGCTTTACGGTCAAAGGCTGAAAGCCGGAGCGGCCACCCTGAACAACCGTAAAAGTGGGTTCTGCAGGCGTCTCGAGTTTAAGGGCAAGGTTTCCCTGGACCATATTCGTTGCGTTCATCATGTTCTCCTCTCGCGTGTTTTGCTGAGAACAGTTTTATCAAGCCGCGCGGACAAAAATGTCTAGCGCGAGAACGAATGTTCGGTTATTATTATCTTCGAACAGTTGTTCCTGTCAAGCAAAATTCGAACATTTGTTTGACATGGGTAGAGAGGATGCCCTGATGGCTCGCAAAATTACCAAGCGTCAGCAGCAAATTTACGACTTCATCAAGGAATATCAGCAGGAGAAGGGTTATCCGCCCAGTGTGCGCGAGATGGCATCTGCCGTGGGCCTTTCCTCCCCCAGCACCGTGCACGCCCACTTATCTGCCTTGGAGGCGCGCGGGCTGCTCAAGCGCGATGCCACCAAACCGCGCGCCCTGGAACTCTTTAACGAGGACGGCTCCTCTGTCTCAATTTCTAAATCTGACGAGCCCACCGCACCTCGCGGAACGGTCTCGCTACCGCTCGTTGGTCGCGTCGCGGCTGGGATTCCCATTCTGGCCGAGCAGAATATCGAAGACACTTTTACTATCCCGACCGAAATCGCCACTGATCAGGGTTCCTTTATCCTTGAGGTGCATGGGAGCTCAATGATCAATGTCGGCATCTTCAATGGCGATTACATCATCGTCCGTGAACAAAAGAGTGCCATGAACGGCGAAATCGTCGTGGCCATGATTGATGGTTCAGCGACCGTCAAGACGTTCTACAAGGAGCAGGGACGCGTACGCCTGCAGCCCGAGAATGACACCATGGAGCCTATCTATGCAACAAATCCCGTTATTTTGGGCAAAGTCGTCGGCTTGATGCGCCGGTTCTCGTAATGCAAAAACGCATCACCATCTTTGATGCCGTCCGCGGGTTTACGATGATTTCAATGGCAGGTTTTCACGCTTGCTACGATCTCGCCTACCTGTACGGTTGGGATATGCCCTGGTTTACCCAGACTGTCTTTCAAGACATCTGGCGCGCCAGCATCAGCTGGGTATTCTTGTTTATCGCGGGTTGGATGTGCACTCTTTCGCGCAACAATATCAAACGTGCCGCCAAATACGCCTTAGCAGCACTCGTCGTCTGGCTGGCAACAACACTTGTCTCAGTCGATGATTCGGTTAATTTTGGCATCATCTACTGCATGGCCGCATGTACCGGCATCGTGGCGTTGACCGATCCCGTCCTTAAAAAGATATCAGCGAGATGGGGCATGTCCCTATGCCTTGTGATGTTCGCCCTCACCTGGAGCATCCCCAAAACAATCTACCCTGTCCCCTACCTGGCGTGGCTGGGATTTCCGAGCCCTGGGTTTGTCTCAGGTGATTACTACCCCATCATCCCGTTTATCTTTATGTATCTTGCAGGATACTTCGCCGCACATATAGCGCAGGGAATCGATAAGACCGTCCCTAGCTGGGCCTACGCCAACTCCCTGCCGGCGCTCGCCAGCCTTGGACGTTATGCACTACCCTTTTATCTGCTGCATCAGCCCATTATACTGGGCATTTTGGAGCTCGCCTACTCGGTGCGATAACGCTCGAGCCGCGGTGCAACACGAACCGGCAGTTTCGCCACAATACGAACGCCATCCTCAAGATATTCCTCATGCAAAAGGGTCCCCTGCTCATGCACGAGTGTAATGAGCGCACCTTCACGATATGGAATGTCGGCTGAAAGCAGTACATCGGTGGCAGCTGCCTCGCGAGCAATGCGATCGACGAGATCGTCGAGCCCCTCGCCCGTTTGGGCCGAGAACAGAACGGCTTCCGGAAAACGACGACGGAAACTTAATCGATCAACGCTATCGAGAAGATCGATTTTATTGAATACGGTCAGCGTTAGGCGCTCTCCGGCGCCGATCTCATCAAGCACGCGGTCGACAGCCTCCAGCTGTCGCTCATAGTCCTCGTCAGACGCATCTACGACTTTGAGAATTAGATCGGCACCCAACACCTCGGACAGCGTCGATTTAAAGGCATCGACAAGACCATGCGGCAGCTTTTGAATAAAGCCGACGGTATCGGTAATCGTCATTCCGCGACCGCCGGGCAGGCGATACGAACGCGTCGTCGGGTCGAGCGTAGCAAACAGCTTGTCCTGCGAAAGTACCGTAGAGCCTGTCAGGCGATTGAGCAACGTCGATTTACCGGCATTGGTATAACCGGCTAACGCGACGCGAAACGCCGGTGACTCAATGCGGCTCTTGGATTGAACATCGCGACGCTGTTCAACCTGCTTGAGCTCACGACGAAGCGCAGCGATCTTATTACGAATGAGGCGACGGTCGACCTCGAGCTGACTTTCGCCCTGACCAAAGCGTGAGCCGATGCCGCCGCGCGTCTGTTCCTTGGCGAGGTGGCTCCACATGCCACGCAGACGAGGCAACAGATATTGAAGCTGTGCCAGCTGTACCTGTAGGCGTCCCTCACGCGTCTGAGCATGAAGGCCAAAGATATCCAAGATCAGTGCCGTACGATCGATAATCTTTACCGGCTCGCCCACGGCTTTCTCCAAATAGGATTGCTGCGAGGGCGTCAGGTCGTCGTCAAAAATAACGACATCGGCATCCATACGATGCACCAGGCCGCACAGCTCTTCAACCTTACCGGAACCGATAAACGATTTTGGATACGGCTTAACCAGACGCTGTGACAAACGCGCCACACACTGGGCGCCAGCCGTATGGGCTAGGCGCTCAAGCTCGTCAAGCGAACGATCAAGCGGCCACGCATTGTCGCGCCACTCAACACCAACTAATATGGCACGCTCGGGCTCGGGTGCCGTGGGAACAAGGGGAAAACGGGCCATTAGGCAGCCTCAATACGATGCAGGATGTCCTCAACGACCTCATCGATCGTAAACTCGTCCATATCGAACCACACGACGCGGTCATCGCGTTTAAACCACGAAAGCTGACGTTTGGCATAGCGACGCGAACGCATCTTAATGAGTTCGCGAGCCTCATCCATAGAAATCACGCCATTGAAAGCATCAATGATCTCTTTATAACCAATTGCCTGCATCGACGTCAGGGCATCTCCCAGCCCCTGGTCCATAAGACCGCGGACCTCATCGACAAGACCCTGCTCAAACATCAGATCGACACGCAGGTTAATGCGCTCGTAGAGAACCTCGCGATTACGCGTCAGACCAAACCATAGAGCATGATAATGCTCGCGCGGAACACTAAACTGACTTTTTTGCTTTGCATAGGAGATACCATCATCATGCATCTCGAGCGCACGAATCACACGGCGCACGTTATGGGGATGAATAACAGCAGCCGATTCTGGATCGCGCTCGGCAAGCAGAGCATGCAGTTCTTCCTCGCCAATACGCTCGGCAAGTTCCTGATACCCCGCGCGACGATCGTCCTCAAGCTCGCCCGAGGGAAAATCCATCTCATCCAGGGCGGCCTTGAGATACAAGCCTGTGCCCCCGCAAAACACCGGTAGGCGGCCCTCGCCAAGCAAACGCTCAACATGCGCGCGAGCGTCAGCCTGATAAAGCGCCGCAGAGTACGCCACACCCGGCTCTACAATGTCGACGAGACGCAGCGGCGCCGTACACTCATCGGGCGCCATCTTTGCGGTACCGATGTCCATGCCGCGATAGATTTGCATCGCATCGCACGACAGCACTTCGGACGAAAGACGAGCCGCCAAACGGTCGGCAACATCACTCTTACCAACCGCCGTCGGACCGACGATCGCAACGGCGGAAAGACCTGCCCCGGGAGAAACCATTAGCGCGGCTCGCCCACAACGGAGCCGGACAAATACCAGGTCTTGGCAACGTCAACGTCAACATCAACGATCTTGCCAACAAGCTGATCGATGCTGTAACCCTCGGGGATAGGCGCATGCACGGTCTGATTCTTGGGACTCTTGCCCAGCAGGACCGCGTCGTTCTTTTTACTCGTTCCCTCAATGAGCGCCGGCACCACAGTATGAAGCTCACCCTGGTTGTACTCGTGCGCCGTGGTCTCGATAACCTTAACCAGGCGGTTGAAACGCTCGAGAATAACCTCATGCGGCGTAGGATCGTCAATCTCGGCGGCCGGGGTACCGGCGCGCTTGGAATAGATGAAGGTATAGGCCTGAGCATAGCGGACCGTCTCGGCAAGTGAGAGCGTCTGCTCAAAGTCTTCTTCAGTCTCGTCCGGGAAGCCAACGATAATGTCGGTCGAGAGCGCGATATCGGGCATGCGGTTGCGAATGCGATCGACCAGGCCCAGATAGTCCTCGCGTGTATAACGGCGATTCATCTCTTTGAGGATGCGCGTGGAGCCCGACTGAACGGCCAAGTGAAGCTGCGGCATGACGGCGGGCGTCTCGGCCATAGCGTCGATGGTCTCGGGGAGCAGATCCTTGGGATGCGAAGACGTAAAGAAGATGCGCTCCACACCCGTATCGCCCACGGCACGCAGCAGATCGGCAAAACGCGGCTTGCCAAACAGATCGCGACCATATGAGTTAACGTTTTGGCCCAGCAGCGTAATCTCACGCACGCCCTGGCGCACCAAACCGGTCACCTCGTCGACAATCTCCTCGAAGGGGCGACTTTTTTCGCGACCGCGCACGTACGGCACGATGCAATAGGTGCAGAAATTATTGCAGCCTGTCATGATGGGCACCCAGGCGTGATACTGGGTCTCGCGATGCCACGGCATGCTCATGGCATCCGTATCCTCATGCTCATTGGTGCGGATATGACGCTTACCATCAAGGAACGCCTCGGCAATGAGCTCGGCCACATGTGCGATGGAATGCGTGCCAAAGATGACATTGACGTTATCGACGTTGGTGAGCAGGCCCTCTCCATCACGCTGCGCGATGCAGCCGCCCACGGTAACCACACGCTTGCCCGAAGGCGAAGGCGGCAGGCTTTTGCAGGAATTGCACTGACCGTACAGGCGAGTATCGGCGGCCTCACGCACACAGCATGTCATGAAGACAACGATATCGGCATGCTCGGGATCGAGCGCCATGAGGCAGCCATACGAATCAAGCAGACCGCTCACACGCTCGGAGTCGTGCTGATTCATCTGACAGCCAAAGGTGCGGATAAAGTAGGTTTTACCGGCAAGAATATCGCGTACGGAACGCTGGTCCATGTGCATAAGTCCTAACGATGGGGAGCGAAACGAGGCAAGCAGAAGCTATGCCACAGGCTTAACATCATCCATGACGACGTTATCCATAGCAGCTCGATTGATCTGGTGAACGTAGATAGAAAGGCGGATGGCCGTGCGCGACTCCCCGTTAATGAGGATGTCGGAGAACACAGGCGCGCAGGAAATATCAAAACCGGTTGGAATCAAAAAACCGCGCGCGATAGCAACGGCCTTAATGGCCTGGTTGACAGCACCGGCACCGACACACTGGATGTTGACGGGTACACCATCCTTGACCATGCCGGCGATGGCGCCGGCAACGGAAGCGGGCGATGATTTGCTTGATACCTTCAGGCAATCCATGAAGAAACTCCTGCGTTTAAAAGTACGTTTTAACTGCAATAACTTTATCGTACCGAGTGGACTCGGTAAAGGCGCTATTCCTCTTTGGCAAGATCGAAGGTCACGGTGATTCGATCACGCGAAACACGGATCTTTGGGTCGCCGCAAAGATTGAGATAGTACCGGGCGGCAAGGTCATTAAAGTCGCGCTCCACAGCACGCGAAAACTGTGCCATGTCATCCTTGGCAATACGCAGCCCACGACGATCCTTCGCGAGATCGACAGGAGCCGGCGCATGCGAGGATGAGTCACGCTCGCGCAGCAGACGCGCAGTCACACCGCGAACGGGCTTAATCTGCCCTGCCAAAATTCGATGAGCCGTGCGCTCGGACATCTCAAGACCCAAACCCGAACAGATACGGATAAAGTCCTCGGCATCGGAGGCAAGGCTTAAACGATCGACAACCGGAAGCTCGCTCTCGTCGTCAATGAACAGGAGACGAGACGTATCGAGCCGACTTGACGACTGAGCATAAAGTGTCGCGGCAATCTCAGACGGAGAACCAAGATAGACATCGCAACCACGCAACTCCTCGAGCGCAAACTCACAAGCAGCGCGAATAATATTATGCGGACCGCGAGCACAGACATAATGACCGTCCTCATCCTTGACGGCCTGAGGCCAGCTGGACTGATCGGCGCGCTCACTGAGGCGGTCTACCGCGACGCTCACCTTAAAGGCTGAACCAAGATCGACACCGGACGTGACCACGCGGGCCTCGTCGGTGTTCTGCTTGATCGAAAACAATGCCATGCCACGACCGTGAACACCCCAACGATCCATTTTCATGCTCTCGAGCTTGGAGGTAACGCGGGCATCGAAGATTCGCTCTTGCATATCCTGCGGAACGCCCGAACCGTTATCCAGAAAGACAAGCGTGCGGACGCCATCTTCCTTGGTCGTGGCGAGATAGACCTTGTCGGCGCCGGCATCGCGAGCATTACGGAGCATTTCGATGACGATGTCCTCGACATGCTGAATGTCGTGCTTAGCCTGGCGCCGCTCGGCCTCCGAAACGCGGAGGCGGACATACCCCTCGCCAAGGTTCTCCTCGACGCGAAGGTTGCCCTCCCCCGACATCGACGCGATAAATGAGATGAGCTCGTTCGCGTCGCTCATGTTATTTAGCAATATCGACAGCGCGGCTCTCGCGAATCACGACGACGCGCACCTGACCGGGATACTCCATCTCTTCCTCGATCTGATGGGCGATATCGTGAGCCAGGACCGTGGACTGGGCATCAGAGATCTTGTCCGGCTGAACCATGACGTGGACCTCGCGACCAGCCTGCATGGCATAGGTACGCTCGACGCCGTCATGAGAGTTGGCGATCTCCTCGAGCTTTTCAAGACGCTTGATGTAGTTCTCGGCAGACTCGCGACGGGCACCGGGGCGAGAAGCAGAGACAGCATCGGCGGCCTGTACCAGGACATCGAGCACCGTGTTGGGGTCGACATCGGCATGGTGAGCCTCGATAGCGTGGACGATAACGGGCTTCTCGCCATAACGGCGGGCAAGCTCGGCGCCGATGACGGCATGCGGGCCCTCGACGTCGTGGTCGATTGCCTTGCCCAGGTCATGCAGCAGGCCGGCGCGCTTGGCGGTCACAACGTCAAGGCCAAGCTCGGAAGCCATCACGCCGCACAGATCAGAGACCTCGAGAGAGTGCTGAAGCACGTTCTGACCAAACGAGGTACGGTAGCGCAGGGCACCAAGGGTCTTGACGATCTCGGGGTGCAGATCATGGATGCCGGTATCGAAGGCAGCCTGCTCGCCAGCCTCGCGCACGCGCTGCTGAACCAGATCGGCAGCCTTGTGATACATCTCCTCGATGCGGGCAGGATGAATGCGGCCGTCGGCGATGAGGTTCTCGAGGGCGACACGGGCGGTCTCACGACGGACCGGGTCGAAGCTCGAAAGAACGACGGTCTCGGGCGTGTCGTCGATCACGAGGTTGACGCCGGAAACCTGCTCGAATGTCCGGATGTTGCGACCCTCGCGACCGATAATACGGCCCTTGAGGTCATCAGAGGGAATGTGCACGGAGGTAACGGTGACCTCGGCAGTGTGGTCGGCAGCGCAGCGCTGAATAGCCAGGGACAGAATCTCCTGGGCGGTCTTGTGGCACTCGGCGCGAACCTGCTGCTCGGACTCGCGAATGATCGTGGCGGCCTCGTGGGTGACCTCGCCGCGAACCTTATCAAGGAGCTCCTTGTGGGCGTCCTCGCGGGTAAGGTCGGCAATACGCTCGAGCTCGGAGGTCTGCTTTGCGCAGAGCTCCTCGAGCTCACGGGAGCGCTTCTCGACCTGACCGGCCTGACTGGACAGCTGATGCTCACGCTTGTCGAGAGCGTCGTTGCGGCGATCGAGGGATTCCTCGCGCTGCATCACGCGGTTCTCGAGCGTACGAATCTCGCTCTTACGCTGCTTGTCCTCGGCCTCAGCGGCCTGCTTGTTCTTGATGATCTCCTCTTTAGCCTCGAGCAGAGCCTCTTTTTTGAGGGTCTCGGCCTGACGCTTTGCATCACCGATCAGGGACTCAGCCTGTGCGTGTGCCGACTGGATCTTTTCGTCGGCCTCGTGAAGACTACCCTGCTTGGCGGTGCGCATGTAGGCAATGGCGGCGATGGCACCCAAAACGATGCCAACGAGCGCTGCAATGATAGGCATGCTCACTCCTTTTTATGGATTCGTTACACAACAAAGCGAACCGTCCTTATGAACGGCTCGCGACATTTGAGTAATATGGGCGCAGCTTATGCGGGTCGGATACAGATAAACATATAAACAAACTCATCACAGATGAGCACATATCACAAAGCAAATGACAGTGTTTATCGTACGTTGAACCACAACAACTGTCAAATAAATGGCCCCAGTACGGCGGCTAATACGCGGTGAACGGCGGGACCACAAAACGCATATGCCTAAAGCGCACATTCCTCGCATTCGGCATCGAGACGTGCCTTAACGGCATCGGCGGCGATGTGATACGAGAAGCCCTTGCCCATCAAAAACCGAACCAGTTTTTCGAATCCGCGCGTCTCTGGAACACGCCGCTTGGCGAGCAGGGCTGACGCACGCGCCAAATCGTCTTCGACGGCAAAATAATCCTCGGGATAACCGGGAATGTCATCGAGCACGACATGACGACGCTTGAGCTCGGTCTCGATTTTGCGCTGTCCCCAACCGCACCGCTTGCGTTCCTCGATAAAGTACGAGCAAAAGCGGTTCTCGTCTAAAAAGTGATACTCGGTGGCGCGCTCGACGGCGAAATCGATCGCGGGTTGGTGAAAGCCGTAGCGAGCCAGCTTGTCACGAACCTCACCCGTCGCATGGTCGCGGCGCGATAACATCTCAGTCACCATGGTAAGTGCACATTTACGCTCGACGAGCTGCACAGCCTCACGCAAGTTGTCCCAATCGCAGGGAAGATCGGGGCGGTTTTTGACATACAGGCGCGCGACCCGCACGGGAATCCAAATGGACCGCTCAAAACCGCCCTCAAGCTCACAATCGATATGCGCGCAGGGCTTTTTAGACGCATACCCGCTCGAGAACGAGGAGGCCGCCTTCTTATCGGGAAAGACGACCGTGGCCTCGGTCACCGTATACGACATACGCGAATCCGTTACTCGTCGTCATCATCGAGCATGGCAGAGCCATCGATGGCGTAAAGCTCATCAAACTCCTCAGGCGCAGGCTGATCGGTCAGCTCGACCTCGGACGGAGCATCGTCATCAAACTCAAGCCCGCAGGCAAGGCGGACCTTATGCTCAATCTCGTCAGCGCAATCGGGGTGTTCGCGCAGGAACGCCTTAGCGGCCTCGCGACCGTTGCCGAGCTTGTCCTCGCCATAGGCAAACCAGGAGCCCATCTTCTTGCAGATGCCGCACTCGACAGCCATGTCCAGAATCGAGCCCTCCTTAGAGATGCCCGTACCATACATGATGTCGAACTCAGCAGAACGGAACGGAGCTGCCACCTTGTTCTTAACGACCTTGGCGCGCACGCGGTTACCTATAACCTCGTCCTTAAGCTTAATGCTGTCGATGCGGCGAATGTCGATACGCACCGAAGAGAAGAACTTAAGGGCGCGGCCGCCCGTCGTAGTCTCGGGGTTACCGAACATGACGCCGATCTTCTCACGCAGCTGGTTAATGAAGATGCACGTCGTGTTGGACTTGGACAGCGAGCCGGCGAGCTTGCGGAGCGCCTGGCTCATCAGGCGAGCTTGCAAGCCGACCGTGGTATCGCCGATCTCTCCCTCGATCTCGGCACGCGGGGTCAGCGCGGCGACGGAGTCGACGACGATGGCATCGATGGCGCCGGAACGCACGAGCATGTCAACAATCTCGAGCGCTTGCTCGCCCGTATCGGGCTGGGAAATGAGCACCTCGTCGATATCCACGCCGATGCGCGCGGCATACGTGGGATCGAGCGCGTGCTCGGCATCGATAAATGCAACAACGCCACCCATTGCCTGGGCCTCGGCCAAGATCTCGAGCGAAAGCGTCGTCTTACCGGAGGACTCGGGACCGTAGATCTCGACGATTCGGCCGCGTGGCACACCGCCGATACCCAGAGCGGCATCGAGTGCCAGAGCGCCCGTAGGGATGGCCTCGACCTCGAGCTCGGGGCCACCGTCGCCGTACCTCATGATGGAACCCTGGCCGAATTTCTTCTCGATCTCGGCCTTGGTGGTGGCGATCATCTCATCGCGCTCTTTACCCGTCGTGCGAGCATGAACGGTACGTACGGGACCTGAATTCTTGGCCATGAATAGCCCTCCTCTTAACAACATGCATCGATAATAAACGAACGGCTGTTCGTGGTCAACCGTTCAGATAAATCATATGCAGCCGACTTTTCCAAAACCCAACCAAACGCCGACCAAACACTGACCAAATGCTTGACCATAAAGGGCCAAATAAGAATAAGGCAGGCAAAAATACACCTATGACCAGCACAAACGCTAAATTCTTCTGAGGTCCCTATCTCCACAATTAAGGGGCACTAAGGCCCCTTAAAACACGTCTATTCCATAGAGATGAGCACAAGGACAATTCGACCCAATGCCTCCGCGACCGCATGGGCACGAACACACGAACGGTCGCCCTCATAGTGGCAGCGCACAGAGTCCACGACTGGCACTTTCCCATCAGCCGCGCGATACGCCCAGCCAATATAGAAAGTGCCCGCCGGATCGTCCTCAGTGCCACCGCCGGGGCCGGCATAACCCGTTGCGCTCACTGCAATATCACTCTGGTACAGCTCCAGCGAACCCACAGCCATCTCGCGCGCGGTCTGATGCGACACCGCGGTATAGCGGTCGAGCGTCTCCCGCTCAACACCCAACACGCGATGCTTGATCTCATCGCAGTAGGTCACCGCACCGCCACGCAGCACCGCCGAGGCGCCTGGGATATCCGCAATCGTCGAGGCGATCATACCCGCCGTCAGCGACTCAGCCGTCGAAACCGTCACGCCCCGAGCGCTCGCGCGCTCGACAATATCGCGTGCGAGCTCTTCGTTATGCGCGGCAATCTGCTCAAATGATTCCGTCATGCCTACCAGGACCTAGACCGAAAAGACGATCTTGCGGCAGTTCCAGAAGTACTGAGCGCCCGAGATAACGGTCAGGATAACGGCCACGGCGTACAGGAAGCGTGAGACGCCATAGATACCGAGCGTCAGCGCCACCGGGGCCAGGTTAAGGCCAGACAACGCAAAGACGCACAGATAGCCGCAGATGGAAACCATCGTAGTCGCTGTCTTGTACTTGCCGAGCTTATCGGCCGCAACGACCACACCGGCCGCACTCGCAACCATGCGAAGGGCGCTCACCAGCAGCTCACGGAACAGGATGATGAACACCGACCACACGGTCACCGCGCCAAAATCCAAGAACAGCAGCAGGGCCGAGAACACGAGCAGCTTATCGGCGATGGGGTCCAAGAATTTACCGAAGTCGGTGATCTCGTTGCGCGAACGCGCCAGATAACCGTCGACCTTATCGGTGCACGACAGGATCACATACAGAATGAAGGCAGCGGCGGCGAGCGGGCCGTCGAAGGTGCTCCAATCCGTACCGGCAACACTCGTGTGAGAAAGCGCCGACACGATCATGAACACCGGGATAAAGACGATGCGAACGCACGTCACGATGTTGGCGGGCGTCCAAACACTCGTCAGTTCCTTATTGCTCTCGTTTGCCACGATGCTCTCCTACTCCACAACATGGCCGATAAGCTCATAGCAGAAGCTATCGGTAAACTCGACAGTCAGAATATCGCCCACGGACGCCTCACTGGCGTCCAAGTGGACCGCGCCATCGGAATCGGGCGCCTGGAACCAGGCATGGCCGATCAGCTCGGCGCCGTCCTCGGTTTCTTCGATACCGTCGACGATCACCTGGGCGCGCTCGCCCACATGTGCGGCGGTGGCGGCAAAACCGAGCGACTCGGCCAGGTCCATGGCCTCCTGGGCGCGCTCGAGCTTGACTTCTTCGTCGACCTGACCCTCCATCTTAGCGGCCAGGCTGCCTTCCTCACGAGAGTAGGCAAAGACACTCGTGTAGTCAAAGCCGACGGTGTCCATAAAGTCGATAAGGTCGCGGAACTCGTCGTCGGTCTCGGTCGGGAAGCCGACCATGGCCGTGGAACGAATCACGATGCCGGGGATGCGCTCGCGAAGGTCGCGGAACAGATCCTCGAGCTCCTGGCGCGAACCGGAGCGACGCATGGCCTTGAGAATGCGCGCGTCGCAGTGCTGCACGGGGATATCGATATAGGGCAGCACCTCGGGCGTATCGCGAATCGTCTCGATGAGTTCGTCAGTCATGCCCTCGGGCTGCAGATAGAGAACGCGGACCCAGACGTTGTGCGGGCGCACGGCCTCGGCGACGGCACGCAGTAGCTGCGCCAGATTGCGCGGCGAGCCCTCGGCGGCGTCCTCGTCGGCAAAGTCGGTACCCCAAATGCCCGTGTCCTGGCCGATCAGCACAATCTCGCGCACACCGCCAGCAACCAGGTCGCGCACCTCGGAGATAATGCTCTCGGCATTGCGCGAATGATAGCGACCGCGAATGTAGGGGATCATGCAGAAGCTGCAAAAACGATTGCAGCCATCGGAAATCTTGACGTAGGCAACGGCACCCTCGACGGTACGCTTGACCTGAGGGATATAGGCCGCGATTTCACGCTCGACACCCAGCACGCCATCGATGACCGCCACGATGCCGTCCTCCTCGTCGGCCTTCACAAAGGCAGCGACCTCGGGCAGCTCGTCGGGCAGGTCGTCGCCATAGCGCGACGGCACACAGCCGCACATGACGATGGGGCAAGAACGAACGCCGTCCTGAACCTCATTGGCGAGCTCGAGCGTGGTCTCGATGCTCTCGGACGTTGCGGAGGCGAGGAACGAGCATGTATTGACGATGGCGATATCGGCATCCTGCGGGTCGAATGCCTCCTCGTAGCCTGCGGCGGTCAAAAGAGAACGCATGCGGTCGGTGTCAACCTCGTTCTTAGCGCACCCGAGGGTGATGTAGAGCACGGAGCCCAACGGTGTATCCATGTTGGAGAGCGGTCCTTTCGAATGATATTAGCGGTAGTTGGTGAACTGTAGCGGCTGGCCGTAATCCTGGTCGCGCAGGAACTGAATCACGGTCTGCAACGCGTCCTTCGAAGCAGAGGAAACACGCAGCTTGTCGGCCTCGATGGTCACCTTGACCTTGAATTTTTGGTCCTTGATGTCCTTGTTGATCTTCTTGGCGGTCGCCTGGTCGATACCCTCGACGATATGGCCGAGCACGCGCACGGTGCCGCCCGACGCCGCCTGCGGAGCATCCCACGAGACAGCCTTGAGGTCGATGCCGCGCTTGATGAGCTTGGAGCTCAGCACGTCGATAATCTGCTTAGAGACAAAGTCAGCCGGGGCGCTGATCGTAAAGAGTTTGTCGCCCTTCGAAAGCTCGATCGTGGCGCCGGAATCCTTAAGGTCATAGCGCTGGGAAATCTCGCGCGTGGTCTGCTGGAAGGCGTTGTCGACCTCTTGCATGTTGACCTCGGACACGACGTCGAAGCTGGAATCTTTAGCCATGATGTTTCCTTTCGCGTACGAGCGGCTTAGTAGCTATCGTACGAATAGTCGGTAGAATCGGTGGGTGTCTGATCGTCAGTTGCGGTATCGGCGCCATCCGTGGACTGGGCATCGGTAACGTCGGTGGTATCGGCACCATCGGTGGTGTCGGTACCATCAGAACTTTCACCATTCTCGGAATCAGTCGTCTCCTTCTTGGGAACGGTGATCGTCACACGCGCCACGCCCGAGGTCTTGGTATCGTAACGGACCTTTTCACCGTTCTTGGTAACGGTGACATCGGAAGGCTTGGACGTGGTGATCTCGATCGAGGACTCGGGCGTGTACTCCTGCTCAAAGGGGCCAGTCGCTTGGGCGCCATAGACCGACTTGCCGTCGACCTTGACCTCAATCCACGCGGTCTTTCCCTTGGCAACGGAGACTTTGACCTTCGTGACCTCGTTCTCTTCCTTCTTGGCCGTCGTCTTGGTAGCGTCCGAGTCAGTCGACTCATCCGTCGCCTCATCGGTGTCTTCGTCCTCGTCGACCGTTTCGGTCTTCTTAGAAGACTTCTTGGTCGTCGTCTTGGTAGCAGTGAGCGTCTCGGGCGTGGTCTCGGGCGCCGAAGATGCGCAGCCGCGCAGAAGCACCACGATGAGCACAATCAACAGCAGCGCAACGGCACCGATGCCGGCGTAGACGATACGTGGATCGAGCCCGTTGTTTTGAGGAGTACGTGATCCGCCGCGTCCACGATTGGAACTGCTGCGGCCGCCTCCCTGAGGCATACGACCACGATTGCTATCGGAACGGCCGCGATAGCCACCCTGGCCCTGAAGGCTGCGCTGACCCGAGCGGGGCGCAAGTTCACCGCGGCCTTGATAGCCACGCTGACCCGAACGCGGAGCCGAAGAGCGCTGGCCATACGGCTGTGATTGAGAGCGAAGACGCGGCGTCACCTGCGTGGTATCGGCATCCGCATAGCCACCGCGAGAGCGTCCCGTAGAGGCACCACGGTAACCGCGATCGGAATAGCCGCCGTCGCCGTAGCCGGCACGAGGGTCACGCGCCACGCCTCGGGCAGCGGGAAGTGCACGGTCCTCGGGCATCGGCGTACTGCGGAACCGGTCACGCTGTGAGCGAATCTCCTCGCCCGAACCCGTCTCGGTAATATAACCTGCCTGCTGAGGACGCTGTCCATAGCGGGTCGAACGACCGCCCTGAACCATCAGGAAGCGCCCGTTATCGACCGAGGAACGCGAATTGACGTAGCCGGCGGCGTCCTGAAAACGACCGCCCTGCTGCGACGTCTCGCGTTCGTATGCCATAAGGTCGTCAAAGTAGGCATTGACGACCTCACGCGGATTGAGGCCCAAAAAGCGAGCATAGCTCGAAATCATGCCCTGCGCATAGCCGCGCGGCGGCATCGAAGCAAAGTTACCGGTCTCGAAAAACTCGATGATCTGCGGCCTGATTTTGATGGTGTTGGCGACCTGCTGAATGGAAAGGCCCATTCGGCGACGCTGCTCGAGCAGCATGTCACCAAAGCGTGCAGCCATCAGAATCCTCCAAACTCACGATCTTCACGTGCCATCTCGGCGTCGACAGATTCCAGCGCGGCAAGCCCCTCCTCGTCCAACAGGACCTCGCGCGGCTTGGAACCGTCGGGCGGTCCGACGACACCCTTTTCTTCCAGCATGTCCATAATACGCCCGGCACGTGCATAGCCAACCTTCAGACGACGTTGCAGGCCAGATGTGGAGCCAAGCTGCGATTCCACCACAATATGGGCGGCTTCCCAAATGAGTGGGTCATCGTCTTGCGGCTCGGCGACTCCGGTGCGGACAATGCCGCCGCCACCCGCCATGGACATGGAAGCGGGCGCCACGGCAGACAGGATCTCCTCGTGGTAGTCGGGCTCGCTCTGCGACTTGACGAACTCGACAATCTCGTTGATTTCGTCATCCGAGACAAAGCAGCCCTGGATACGGCGAGGCTTGCCCCAGTCGACCTTTGAGAACAGCATGTCGCCCAAACCAGTGAGCTTTTCGGCACCCATCTGGTCGATGATGACGCGCGAGTCGATACCCGTAGCGACGTTAAAGGCGATACGGTTGGTGATGTTGGCCTTGATAAGGCCCGTCACCACGTTGGAGCTCGGACGCTGCGTAGCCACGATGAGGTGAATTCCGGCGGCACGGCCCAGCTGGGCGATACGCACGATCGAGGCCTCGACATCCTTACCGGCAACCATCATTAGGTCCGAGAGCTCGTCAATGATGATGACCAGGTAGGGCATCTTTTGCGGCGGATTGTCGTAATGCTCAAACTCGCCGGCGGCCTGCTTTTCGTTGTAGGTCGAGATCTTACGCACGTTGAGACGCTCGAAGACCTTCAGGCGTCGCTCCATCTCGGACACGGCCCATTGCAGAGCGCTCGCGGCCTGCTTGGGCTCGGTCACCACGGGCACATAGAGATGCGGCAGACCGTTATAGCCCGCAAGCTCGACGCGCTTGGGGTCGACCATGATCAGGCGAACGTCCTCGGGGAGAGCGCGCATGAGCAGAGTCGTGATGATGGAGTTGATCATGACCGACTTACCAGAACCCGTGGTACCGGCGATCAGCAGGTGGGGCATCTTGGCGAGGTCGGCGACGACCGGCGTACCCTCGGCATCGCGGCCGATGGCAAGCTCGAGCGGACCGCCCTTCACATAGGGCAACACGTCGCCCAGGTTGACGTTCTGGCGCTTGCGGTTGGGAATCTCGATGCCCACGAGCGAGGTGCCGGGGATCGGGGCAAAGATACGCACCGACTGGGCAGCAAGCGATAGCGCGATATCGTCCTCGAGGCTCGAAATCTTGCTCACGCGCTCGCCCTCGCCAGGTTGCAGCTTAAAGGTCGTCACCGTGGGGCCGGCGATCCAGCCGACCACGCGGGCACTACGACCAAACTCCAGCAAGGTGGACTGAAGCGACTCGGCAGTCTGTTCCAGCTCCTTGTCAGAAGACGCGGAGGAAGCCGACTGCGGGTTGGCATGCAGAATCTCGAGCGGCGGAAGTTTGAGGCCGTCCTCTTCTTCGCCCTCGTTATCTGCGGCGCCGCCGTCCGCTCCCCCATCGCTAGCCGCAGCCGATTCGACAGCACTCAAGGCAGGCGCATCGGCAACCTTGGGATGCTTCAAGAAGTCGGGGATCTGAGGTGCTGCCGAGACAGGATTCACGGCAAACGGCGGCTCGGACTCGTCGATCTTATCGGGGTCGTCTTCCATCGAAAGCTGACCGGTTACCTGGTCGCGCTTTGCATGGCGACGCGGCAGCAAAGTTGTCTTTGCGATCTCAATCGGAGCCTCGTCGTCCTCGTCATCGCCCTCGGTGAGCTCAATCTCGCTCTCGGACCAAGACGGGTCGGGCTCACTCGTATTGAGCTTGGGAACCGTCTTGCCCTTCTTGGCATGACGGCGTGGTAGCAGCGTCGTCTTAGCGCGCTCGGCCTCCACGGCATCGGACACGTCGACAAACGGATCCTCATCCTCGTCGTCATCGTCCAAAACCGGGTCCGCATCGTTGCCCATGACCATGGTCACGGCAGCATCGGAACCCTTTTGACGAAGAATGCTCAGGTGCGGACGGGCAACGCCGGGCACCGACAGAGCTTCGTCGTCACCCCACGGACTCGCGTTGACGTCGGCACGACGGCGCTCGGCAAAATCTGCCGCACGGTCGCGGGCAGAGCGCAAAACGCCGCCCACCGAAAAGCCAATGATGACCAAGCCCACGACGACAAGGCCCAGCAGGACTACCATCGCGATAGGCTTACCCAGGGCATTTTGCAGCGCACTCGCAATAAACGCACCGATGTAGCCACCCGAGGCGGACAGATTTTGCGGCGTGAACATAAGGTCACACGAGTCGCTCGTACCCGGCGCCATCAGAGAAAGAATGGAGACAACGGCGATAAAGACCACGGCTCCGCCCGCGACCGAGCGCGCGTTGAGCGGCGAGTCCTCACCTAAAAAGAGCGTGGCGGCAAACAGCAAAATGACGATCGGCAGCACGTAGGCGCCCAGACCAAAGCCCAGGTGGTAGAAACCGGCAACCGCAGCCGTAACGGGTGCGGTCGCCGGCGAAATCACGGCAATGAAGGACGCAATCGCCAAAACGGCGATGACCACGCCGGCGATATCGCGGTTGGCCGAGGGCTCGACCAGGGGCTCAAAATCGTCGAAGTCGGCCTCGTGGCCCTTATTGGCACGCAGATGGGAACCGGCACCCTTAGCAGATGCCGGTTGGTTATTGGCCTTATTGCCTTTGGCGTTTTGTGCAGATCCGCGCGCCAAACTAAACCTCCATGACGACCGGGATGATCATCGGACGGGTGCGCGTACGGCTCCAAATAAAGTTGGAGAGCGAATCGCGCACGGCCTTGCGAATGGCATCGGAGCCGCTGCTCGTAAAGCTAAACTTGCCCTTCTCGATCGTCTTCATAATGGACGCGGAGGCATCCTCGGAGAACTGGTCGTCGATGGCAAACGAGACGCCGCGGCCCGAGAACTCGATGGCCTCGATCTTCTTGTGCTTGAGCGAGACGATAGCAACGGCCGTGACCATGCCGTCGTTGGCGAGCTTCTGGCGATCGCGCAGGACAATGGGGTCGGTATCGCCGATACGCAGGCCGTCGACGTAGACGACGCCGGACTCGACGGGCGTACCGCGTTTGACGATACCGCCGCGCATCTCGAGCGTGTCGCCGTTATCGAGGATAAAGATATGATCGTCCTTGATGCCCATCTTGCGAGCCAGCTGGGCATGGGCGCGCAGATGCACGGCTTCACCGTGAACCGGCATAAAGTACGTGGGCTTGGCCATGGCCATCAGGAGCTTGAGCTCCTCCTGGCTACCGTGGCCCGAGACGTGGACAAGAGCGCGGTTCTTATCCCACACGTCGCAACCGAGCTTGGCCAGGCTGTTGACGACCTGCTGGACGGCCTTCTCGTTGCCGGGAACAGGAGTTGCCGAGAGGATGACGGTATCGCCCTCGTGGATGGAGAGCGTCTTGTGCTCTCCGTTGGCCATGCGGGACAGGGCCGACAGCGGCTCGCCCTGCGAACCGGTGCACATGACGACGATCTTGTCGTCGGGCAGGTTATCGATATCGAAGGCATCGATGATATCGGCATCGTCGATGTTGAGGTAGCCCAGCTCGCGCGCAACGCGGGTGTTGGTGAGCATGGAGCGACCGGTCACAACGACCTTACGGCCGCACTTGCGGGCGGCATCGCAGATCTGCTGCAGGCGATGGATATGGCTCGAGAACGACGCGACGAACACGCGACCCGGGGCGTTCTTGATGGCGTGCAGCAAGTTGGGACCAACCTCGGCCTCGGACTTGGTAAAGCCGGGAACCGTGGCATTGGTGGAGTCGGAAAGCAGCAGATCGATGCCCTGCTTGGCAAAGCGGCTGATAGCGGCATAGTCGGGCGTGACGCCGTCGATGGGCGTCTGGTCGAGCTTAAAGTCGCCGGTGTGCATAACGGTGCCCTGATTGGTGCGGATGAACACGCCCAGAGCGCCGGGGATGGAGTGCGTCATCGAGAAGAAGTCGAGCGAGATGCCACCGAGGTTGACATGGCTGCCGCCCTTGACCTCGCGGAACTTGGGTGCGCGAATGCGGAACTCAGAAAGCTTGCCCTCGATAAAGCCAAGCGTCAGCTTGCTCGAGAAGATGGGCACCTTGTTGTTGAGGTCCTGCAGCAGGTACGGAAGCGAACCGGTGTGGTCCTCGTGGCCGTGGGTGACGACGATACCGCGGAGCTTCTCCTCGTTTTCAAGAACGTAGGTGTAGTCAGGAAGCACCAGGTCGATACCGGGCTGGGAGTCGTCGGGGAACATGAGGCCAGCGTCGACGAGTACCATGTCGTCGCCGCACTCGAAGACCGTCATGTTCTTGCCGATACCGTCAAGGCCGCCAAGCGGGATGATCTTCAAGGGAGATGATTTTTTAGCTGCCATAGGTGAGTGCTGTTTCCTTTCTTCGAAACGGGTCTGGAACAACCGACGGGGCGCTTCTGGCAAACCGACCGCCGGGAACGTACAAACATGCATCACAGAGTCGACGCAGTAACCACAGTATGATACCCATTTGCCCACCAACAGACCACCCATGCATCAAAGCCCCATCTGAACCCGTCTATCCCGTCGGTTTCCCGTGGGGCGGGCACTGATGAAGTTTCCTGCTCTACAGTCCTGCTCACGACGGAGGCCACATTAAGTGGCCTCCTGTTCGTGCGGAACTCGCGATAAACTTCATCAGTGCCCGCCCCACGGGAAACCTGCCAAAACAAGACAGGTTTATTTTGGTCGGTTTTATCTGGAAGATGCTGCTGCGGCTATCTACAGATCTGAAATCTGACTACTGAATAGACCGTCTAACTAAATAGCGAGCGGCATTAACCAGCCCTTTTGCTTACACCCGGGAGGGCCGTATATGAAGTTTATCGCGAGTTCCGCACGCAAAGGAAAGCACTTAATGTGCTTTCCGTCTTGCGCAGGACTGTAGAGCAGGAAACTTCATATGCGGCCCTCCCGGGCGCAAGCAAAAGGGCGACCCCTGTACGGAGTCGCCCTTGTTGAGCTGCTTATGTGTAGCTATTACTCGGCGTCGTGGTGACGGCGGGGCTTGCGGCCTCCGTTGTCGCCGGGACGGCGCGGACGGTCGCTGCGCTCGGAGCGCTCGCGACGCGGACGCTCACGGCGCTGGAAGTGCTCGCCGTCGCCCTCTGAGGCACCCTCGGCGCGAGCCGGGGCCTCGGGCTTATCCAGACGATCGAGCGAAATCTTGCCGCGGTCATCGACTTCGATGACGACGACCTTGACCTCGTCGCCCACATTGAGGACGTCCTCGACCTTCTCCACGCGGCCCTTGGCGACGCGGGAGATGTGCAGCAGGCCGTCCTTACCGGGCAGCAGGTTCACGAAGGCGCCGAACGGCTGGATGGAGACAACGCGACCGGTGTACTCCTCGCCCGGCTCGGGAACCTTGATGATGAGCTTGATGCGCTCGACGGCCTGGTCGACGGACTCGCCGGTGCCGCCGACAAAGACGGTGCCGTCCTCCTGGATGTCGACCGAAGCGCCGGTCTCGTCCTGGATGCCGCGGATGACCTTGCCGCCGGAACCGATGACGTCGCGGATCTTGTCGGTCGGGACCTGGATGGAGACGATGCGCGGGGCGGTGCTGCGCGTGGTGTGGCGCGGCTCGGGGATCACATCGAGCATCTTCTGCAGGATGTACGCACGACCCTCCTTGGCCTGCTGCAGGGCGCGGGCCAGGATGTCAAAGGTAAGGCCGGTGGCCTTGTTGTCCATCTGCAGGGCGGTGATGCCCTCGGTGGTGCCGGTGACCTTAAAGTCCATGTCGCCCAGGAAGTCCTCGAGACCCTGGATGTCGGACAGGACCACGGTCTTGCCCTCCTCCTGGATCAGGCCCATGGCGATACCGGAGACCGGGCGCTTAATGGGCACGCCGCCGTCCATAAGGGCGAGCGTGGAGCCGCAGGTCGAAGCCATCGAAGAGGAGCCGTTGGACTCCATGACCTCGGAGACGACGCGGATGGCGTAGGGGAACTCGTTCTCGTCGGGGAGCACCGGAAGCAGGGCGCGCTCGGCAAGGTTGCCGTGGCCGATCTCGCGGCGCTTGGGGCTGCCCATACGGCCGGTCTCGCCGGTGCAGAACGGCGGGAAGTTATAGTGGTGCATGTAGCGCTTGCCCTCGGTGGGCTCGATGGTATCCAGACGCTGGCCCTCGTTGAGCATGCCGAGCGACAGGACGGAAAGCACCTGGGTCTGGCCACGCTGGAACAGGCCGGAGCCGTGAACGAGCGGCAGGTAGTTGTCCTTCACCATGATGGGGCGGATCTCATCGGCGGCACGGCCGTCGACGCGCTCGCCGGTCTCGACGACCATGGTGCGCATGGCCTTCTTCTCGAGCTTCTTGAGCGCCACGGGGATCTCGCGCTCCCAAGCGGCCTGCTCCTCCTCGGTGAACTCGGCGCGGATGGACTCCTTCAGAGCCTCGACCTTACCGATACGAGAGAGTTTGTCGGCGTCACGAAGGGCGGCTGCCATCTCGTCGTAGTGGGCGAAGATGCGCTCCTGGACCTCCTCGACGGGCTGGTCGAGCGGGTACTCCTTCTTGACGATGGGGCCGTTGACCTGCTCCCACTCGGCGACAAACTCGTCCTGAGCCTGGCAGAAAGCGGCAAGGGCCTCCTGGCCAAACTTCATGGCGGCGAGCATGTCGTCCTCGGAGATCTCCTCGGCGCCGGCCTCGACCATCGAGATGAAGTCGGCGGATCCGCCCAGCTCCAAGTCCAGATCGGAGTTCTCGCGCTCCTCATAGGTGGGGTTGACGATAAACTCGCCGGTCTCCACGTTGCGGCCGATGCGCACGCAGGCAAGCGGGCCCTCGAAGGGCACGCCGCCGAGCGTCATGGCCAGGGATGCACCCATGACGTTGATGACATCGAAGGGGTTGACCTGGTCGGCGACGAGCGAGGTGGCGACGATGTGCACCTCGTTGCGGAAGCCATCCGGGAAGCTCGGGCGAATCGGGCGATCGATCATGCGGGCCGTGAGCGTGGCCTTCTCACTGGGACGGCCCTCACGCTTGAGGTAGCCACCCGGGATGCGGCCAGCTGCGTACATCTTCTCGTTGAAGTCGACGGTCAGCGGGAAGAAGTCGTAGTTCTTGCGCTCCTTGGAGACGACCACGGTGTCGAGCATCGTGGTGTCGCCCTGCTTAACCAGGCACGCGCCGGTAGCCTGCTTGGCAAGCTCGCCGGACTCAAAGGTGTAGGTCTTGCCGTACAGCTCAAAGGTCTTGGATACGAGTGTCATTGTTCTCCTTTACCCCACAGGCCCCTTGCCTGCGGGCTTCTCATGTGACGCGGGCCCCCTGCCCCCGCCACGCTTCAGAGCGTGATTGTTCACGCCCTTACACAAAAAGAGCGCCCCGCTGCGCAGGACGCTCTTAGCATGTACAAATCCTACTGGATGTTGTCGCGGATGCCCAGAGCCTTGATGAGCTCACGGTACTCGACGATGTCGTTCTTCTTGATGTAGGAGAGAAGACGACGACGACGGCCGACGAGCATGAGCAGGCCACGACGGGTGTGGAAGTCCTTCTGGTGGGACTTCATGTGCTCGGTCAGCTCCTTGATGCGCTCGGACAGAATGGCGACCTGAACCTTGGGGTTGCCGGTGTCGACCGGGGTGTTACCGAACTGGGCAGTCAGCTCCGCCTTGCGCTCTTTGGAAACAGTCATTGTTTCACCTTTCGTTTTACGTCGCCCACGGGCGACTCGATTCGCCTCGGACTGGGAAGCCGCCGGTGGAGCGAGCAACCAAGGTCGAGGTACCAACAGGTCGTTATGTTACCACAAGCAGCCCGCGCCTGCGCATCATCACCGACCCAACATGAATTCCATCGCACGGAGGCGCTGGTCGGTGTGCGTCGCCGCCCACACATGCGAAAGCCCGAGCAAGAACGCCGCCGTATGCGGGTCAATTTTCTCGGCCATGAGCGCATCGAAGGTCATGGACATGAGGGCGCGCAGCCACGCGACCTCACCGGCCGACACCAGCTCGGCACCCGGAACGCTCGACGCGCACGACCCGCACATGAGACCGCCCGCCTGGGGCGAAAAATACGACAGCATGGGGTCTCCGCACAGCACGCAGGCCGAAAAATCGGGACGATAGCCAACGTGCGATAGCAGCTTAAAGACATATGCCGCCACAAGTAGGTCCATATGTGCCGTGTCAAGCCCGCTGCCCACCAGCGCAAGCGCTCGCTGCGTTATGGCAAAGGTAAACGGGTCCTCGGCGTCCTCGAACGAGCACACGCGCGCGACCTCGGCGATCGCGCTTGCGGCGCAGGTCGTCTCGTAATCGGGCGCAGCGCCGAGCGGCGCCTCCATAAGCTCGGCCTGAGAAACCACGTCGAGTGACCGTCCATGTGCGAGCAGCATATCGACGGTACAGAACAGCTCGCAGCGCGCAGCCAGGCGCCCACCGGGTTTGCGGGCGCCCTTTGCCACTGCACGAACCTGCCGTCCCCGCTCGTCAAGCATCGTCAGGATCAGGTCGGTCTCTTTGAGCTTCGTCTTGTCGAGGACGAGCACCTTGGTGCGATATGTCCGGGAGCCTGCCATGCGCGCCGCGCGTCCTTAGTCCTCGGCGTTGTAGCCAAAGCGGCGAATCTGGGCCTCGTCGTCACGCCAGCCGGCCTTGACCTTCACGTCCAGCTCCAAAAAGACCTGCGTGCCAAAGATGCGCTCAAGATCGCGACGGGCGTCGATACCGATATGCTTGATCATCTCGCCGCCCTTGCCGATGATGATGCCCTTTTGGCCCTCACGCTCAACGTAAATGGTGGCGTGCACGCGCAGCACCTTCTTGGTCTGCTCGAGCGCATCGCAGATCACGCCAACGGAGTGCGGAATCTCATCACGGGTGCGGCGCAAGACCTTCTCGCGCACAAACTCGGCAACGAGCGTCTCATCGGAAGCGTCGGTACCCATGTCCTCGGGGAACCAACGCGGACCCTCGGGCAAAAAGTGCGCAACGGTCTCGATGAAGGCATCGACGTTGAAGTTCTTGACCGACGACGTCACGATCTCATCGTCATATTCCATGAGCTCGTGGGCGGCCTTAAGCTGCTCCATAACCTGTGCAGGGTCGGCTTCATCGGCCTTGGTGAGCACCAGAACCTTCTTGGAACGGGCATTCTTGACGCGCTCGGCAACCCAGGCGTCTCCCCTGCCGATCGGCTTGGTGGCATCAATCAAAAACGCGACGACATCGACATCGTTCAGCTCGAACAGCGCGCTCTTGTTGAGCTCGGACCCCAGACCGTCCTTAGGCTTATGGATACCCGGGGTATCGACAAAAACCAGCTGGTAGCCAGGACGATTGACGACGGCGCGCATGCGACGGCGGGTCGTCTGGGCCACCGGCGAGGTGATGGCGACCTTTTTGCCATAGCAGGCGTTGAGCAGCGTGGACTTGCCGGCGTTGGGGCGGCCGACAAGGGCCACGAAGCCGCTGCGGAAACCGGGCTCCACGTCGCCAAAGCCCGCGAGGTTGTCGTCCTCGTCGCACAGGGCGTCGAGCTCCTCATCGCTCATGCCCTCAAACGGGTCGAACTCCTCGGCCTCGTCAAACGAATCGGCACCTTCAGCCTCGTCCAGGACCTCGTCATCCAAAACTTCATCGGCAGACTGCATATTGTCGGACATGGGAATCCCTTTCTAAATAAAGCCGAGCGCGTGGGCAAATACCAGCACGCCCACAATCGCGGCGGTGATGGAAAGAATGTATACAGAGGCGGCGGCGATGTCCTTCGCACGCTTGGCCAGCGGATGGAGCTCCTGGGTCGCTAGGTCGACGATAGCCTCCATAGCGGTGTTGCACAGCTCGCCGTAAATCACCAGGCCGCAACAGATGATAATCGTGGCCCACTCGGCAATGTCGAGCCCCACGACGCAGCCGGCAATGACGGTGCACACGCCCGCAACGAGCATGACCTTAATGTTGCGCTCGGTCTTGACGGCGGTGACGAAGCCCTCCATGGCGTAGGAAAACGACTTTAAGAAGGACGGATGGTCCTTGTTCGATCCGGGAATCATAGACGGCTCCTAGTCGTGGGCGTGGTTGGTGATGGGGCCGACATGGACTAGCTTGGGGTCCTCGCCGCGCTCGAGCGCCAGATCGCGCAGGATGGCGTCCTCGCGGGCCTCCATGACCTCGGCCTCGTCGTCCTCGATGTGGTCATAGCCCAGCAGGTGCAGCATGCCGTGTACGAGCATCAGACGGCACTCGTCAGCAGGGCTATTGCCAAAACCGGGGGCCTGACGGGCAATAACCTGCGGGGCCAAGATAATATCGCCGAGCTCGAGCGTCTCATCGGCGGGAATGTCATCGTCAAAGGCCGAATCGCACTCAAACGAGAGCACATCGGTGGTGCGGTCGATACCGCGCCACTCGTGGTTGAGCTCGTGCATCTCGTCCTCGTCGACATACGAAAGGGAAATCTCGACTTCACGTTCAACGCCCTCGGCGGCAAGCACGACCTCGCAGATGTGCTCTACCTCCTGCGCGTCGAGCAGCGTATCGAGCTCGGCATCGTTGCTGATCAATACACTCAACGGGACTCCTTTCGGTCACGTACGCGTTTCTCGCGCACATCATCATAAGCATCGTATGCCTCGACGATACGCCCCACCAAGGCATGGCGCACCACGTCGGCACGCTCGAGGTGAGAAAATGCGACATCGTCGACACGGCCCAAAATCTGCTCAACGTCGGCAAGACCGCCGCGACGACCCACCAGGTCACGCTGGCTCAGGTCGCCGGTAATCACGAACTTGGAGTTGAAGCCCAGGCGCGTCAGGAACATCTTCATCTGCTCGGGCGTGGTATTTTGTGCCTCGTCGAGCACCACGAAGGCATCACTCAGCGTGCGGCCGCGCATGTAGGCAAGCGGGGCGATCTCGATCACGCCGCGCTCCATAAGCTCATCGGTGCGCTCGCGATCCATCATGTCAAAAAGGGCGTCGTAAAGCGGACGCATGTAGGGATCGATCTTTTCCTCGAGGGTGCCGGGCAAAAAGCCCAGATTCTCCCCCGCCTCGACAACCGGACGCGTCAAGATCAGACGGCCCACCTCGTGACGCTTGAGCGCGGCAACGGCGAGCGCCATGGCCAGATAGGTCTTACCGGTGCCGGCAGGACCCAGGCCAAACGTGATGGTATGCGTGCGGATGGCATCCACATAGCGCTTTTGGCCGAGCGTCTTGGGGCGAATGACGCGGCCGCGATACGAAAGCAGCACGTCATCGCGAAGCGACGTAGCCTCGTGCTCACCGTCGCGCAAGACGGCCAGGCAGCGAGAGACATCGTCGGCAGACAGCGTGCGCCCGGCGGCCGCCTCGCAAAAAGCGTGCTCGAAAAAGCGCACCACGAGTTCGACCTCGTCCGGGTCGCCGCTCACGGAGATGCTATCGCCACGGGCGACCACATGAGCGCGAACCAAACTCTCGAGCGCACGAAGGACGCCGTCGCCGGCGCCCAAAACGCGCGAGGGATCAATCCCCTCGGGAACGGTAAGTCTAATCTTCGAGGCTTCCATGAACCTCCCTGCGTGCATGGACCAAGCCGGAATCATCGACTCCGATGATAGCAACATCGAGCAGGCACGGGGCTGTAAGTCCACAGGTATCGTCAAGACGGGCATGATGGAACGAGCCGAGCGTCAGGTTGTCGCCATACTCGAGCACGGCACGCTCGACCGTGCCCACGCGACGGCGAGCGTCGGCAATAGCGAGCTCCTGTGCAGCGGCCCGCATACGGCGGCTGCGCTCGGCCATAACCTCGGGCGGAACCTGGTCGGGCATGTCGGCAGCAAGGGTACCGGGACGCTTGCTGTAGCGGAACACGTGCATACGCGAGAAACCCACACGGCGGCACAGCGCCAGCGACTCCTCGAACTCCTCGTCCGTCTCGCCAGGGAAGCCGACAATAACGTCGCAAGAAAGTGACGCCTGCGGCAGATTGGCGCGAATCATACGCACCGTGTCCTCAAAGGCCTCCGCACTATAGGGACGGCCCATGCGATGCAGGGTCGCCGTGCAGCCGGACTGCACGGGCAGGTGCAAAAACGGGGCGATACGCTGCGGAAAGCGCGCCATAACCTTAAGCAGGCGCTCGGAGATATCCATGGGCTCGACCGAGGAAATGCGCACATGCGGAATAGACGTGCGCTCCATGATGGCCTCGAGCAGCTCATCGATTTCGACGTGCTCGTCGGTCGCGCTCTTGCCATCGTAGGCACCCAGGTTCACACCGGTCAGCACCACCTCGGGCACGCCGGCCTCCTGGGCCTCGCGAACTTGCTCGAGCACGGACTCGACGGGCACGGAGCGCTCGGGGCCGCGCGCCTTCCACACAATGCAATAGGTGCAGCGATGGTTGCAGCCATCCTGAATCTTCACGCCCAGGCGAGAGCGACCGAGCGCATCGACCACCTCGCCATCGCTGCAGGCGGGAACGCTATCGGACTCAACACCCAGCACCTCGCAGACACGTTCGGCGACATCTATCTTGGACGGCTCGGCAATCACGCGATCCGAAAGCTCCGACAGCTCCTCGGGATGCAAATTGACCACGCATCCGGTCACGACCACATAGGGCTCGTTTGGATGGGCCAGCGCATGACGGACGGCCTTACGGGTCTTGGCCTCGGCCTCGCCCGTAACGGCACAAGTGTTAATGACGATCAGATCGGCATCCTGGGGCTCCACAATAGCAAAGCCCAAGCGCATAAGATCGGCAGTGATACGGTCAGACTCAACCCGGTTGACACGGCAGCCGAGGTTGACGACGGAAATATGGGGTGCGAGCACGCGGGCTCCTTAATCGAGGATATCGTCGAGGGCACTCTTGATACGGTCGGTCACCGACTTCTTACCGGAAGCGACGTCATCGCCCATCTCATCGGCAAAAGCACGGAGCAGCTCGCGCTGCTTATTGGAAAGATTGGTGGGAACGACCACGCGCAGTTGCACGATCAGGCGGCCACGCGAACCGCCACCGCCAATGCGCGGCATGCCGTAATTATTGACGCTCACGGTGTCGCCGTACTGGGCGCCGGCGGGAACCGTCACCTTAACGACCTCGTCGGGCATAATGCCCTCGACCTCGATCTCGCAGCCGAGCGCAGCCTGCGCAATCGAGATATCGCTCACCAGGTACAGGTCGTCCCCGTTGCGCTTAAAGCGCTCATGGTCGGCAACGCGCACGTTGACAATCAGGTCGCCCGAAGGCTCGCCGCGAAGGCCGGCCTCGCCAAAGCCGCTCACGCGCAGCTGGCGACCGGTCGAAACGCCGGCGGGAATATCGATGTCGATCTTTTCGTGCGAAGGCGTGCGGCCTTGACCGTCGCAGGTCTCGCAGGGATGATCGATAATCGTGCCCTCGCCATGGCAGTCGGGGCAAGGCGAGGAAGACTGAACCTGACCCAGGAACGAACGCTGAACCGTCGTGACGTAGCCCGTACCGTGGCAGCGGCCGCACTGCTTTTCCTGTGCGCCCTCTGCCCTACCGGTGCCATTGCAGTCCTCGCAAGGAGCAAGGCGGTCATAGCTGATTGTCTTTTTGCAGCCGAGCGCCGCCTCCTCGAGCGTCACCGAAAGCGAGATGGCCATGTCTCGTCCGCGACGACGCTCACGACGGCTGCGGGCGCCACCGCCGGCACCGCCGCCAAAGAACGACGAGAACAAGTCGTCCATGCCCATGCCACCAAAGATATCGTTGATATCGACGTAGCCCGAACCACCAGGGCCGTCGGCAGTGCCGTAACGGTCGTAGTTAGCACGCTTCTGCTCATCGGAAAGAACGGAATAGGCCTCGTTGAGCTCCTTGAACTTGGCCTCGGCCTCGGGGTCGTCCGAAACATCCGGATGTACGGTACGGGCCTTCTTTAGAAACGCACGCTTAATCGTCCGCGCGTCGGCATCCCTGTCGACGCCAAGCACCTCGTAGTAATCCCTATTTTCCGACACGACCGAATCCTTCCGACTTTCATTATTGTCACAGTGCGTCCTATACCCAAGCAGGGCCGACCGCAAACAGAGGGTTTGATGTTATTGCATTTGGTACGGCGAAAGCATGGCCCGTTGCGAGCAGCTTGCGAACCAAACCGACACGAGCGCGAACATGAAGCCATTGGCAAAACCGTTGGCAAACTGCATCGCACCGCGCTTCCACCACAGCAGGCTGCGATGAAGCACACCGTCCGAAAGCACCATGAACAGGCCCATGGTAAACGGAATAAAGCACATCACGGCAAAGGCCGAGAACACACCCGAGATGGCCGAAAGTACCAAAAACGGCGCTACGATGCCCATCAGGTAAAAACCGGTACGAGCTTTGCCTTCCAAGCGCTCGGCTTCAACATGGGCCCGACCGACCAGATCACCGCCAGAGGCGCCGTTGGTGCCGGCGTGACCCATGCCGCCAATACGGACCTCGTCGCCATCGTGCGTGCCGGTGGGAAACTCAATCGTCTGCTCGGAGGCCACACGGGTTCGCCCGCTGCCGCCGCAATCGGGACAGGGGTCGGCGACGACCTTACCGGAGCCACCGCACTCAGGGCAGACAGACTGGAACGTGCCGGCACCAAACAGAAAGGACAGGTCGACATCGATGTGGCCGCGACCGCCGCAGCTCGGACAGGTATGTGCATGCTCGGACGAAACAGAGCCCGAACCGCCGCAGTGACCACAGGTATCGAAGCGCGTATAGCGGACGGTCTTGCGGGCACCGCCCTTGGCCTCCTTGGCGTCGAGCTTAATATCGACGACCACGTTGGCGCCGTTCTCGGGATTATAGGCAGCCTGCCCGCGACGCGGCTGACCCCAGGCGCCACCAAAGGGAAAGCCGCCCTCAAAGGGATTGCCGTAGCCCGCGCTGCCGGCGTAACCGCCGCCATAGGGCGAAGCCGTGGGAGCGCCGGCAAAGGGATTGCCCGAGCGCATGGCGTCGTAGCGCGCACGCTTCTGCTCGTCCGAAAGCACAGCATAGGCCTCGGAAACCTCTTTGAACTTTTCCTCGGCATCCGGTTCTTTGTTGACGTCCGGATGGAGCTTGCGGGCCTTTTGCTGGAAGGCTTTCTGTATATCACGCGAGGTGGCGTCCTTGGAGACACCCAAAATCTCGTAGTAATCTTTTTCGTTCATCGTCGCCATGCGCGGCAACCTCCTGCTCACAGCAGCGTATATATTGCGGTAATTCTACCCGAGCGGCCTAAGCTAGATCCCAAAACAGCTCGAACAGAACATTTCCATCGAGCCAGCCCAGATGGGTCGGCGCCAGACGGGCACAGGTGCGGCCAGCGATGACATCGACAGAGGCGATAGGCCTCGCATGGGTATCACCGTGCTCGGGCACCCAAGTGGCAAGCCCAAGCTCAAGAGCGCGATCACAAGCCGCTGCCAGTTCATCGGCAGGGATGACACGAGACGCGCGAACCAACAGGTCGGAATCAAAACCGCGCGTCATGCGACAAGCGAGCATCAGGTCCTCGGCCGCCGCCTCGCGCCGCGACAGATACTCGGCATCAAACATCGTCGCGGCATCGTCGCGTTGTACCAAACGCACGCGGTGAAAGTCACCACGGGGAGCCACGCCGGGAAACAGTCCAGCCAAGCGGTCGAAATCCTCGTCGTCGAGCATGCCCGCGGCAGAACGACCCAGGCCCAGGTAGCCCCGACCAGTCCAGTAGGCGATATTATGGGCACATTCATGCCCATCGAGCGCGTAGCTCGCCACCTCATACGGATGGTAGCCGGCCGAACTCAGCCGCTGGCGCGCAACGTCCATGCATGCGGCCTGGAAATCCTCATCGGGCTCAAGCGACTCGTCACGGCATGCCATGCGATAGAGTGGTGTGCCCTCCTCGAGCGTGAGCGGGTACACCGATACATGATGCGGCGCCGCCGCCAGCACGCCATCGAGCGTGCTCCGCCAGCTTGCGGCCGTCTGCCCGGGAAGGCCGCACATCAGGTCGCACGACGCATCGAGGCCAGCGTCCTTCACCGTCGCGATAGCCGCAAGTGCCCGATTGGCATCGTGAATGCGGCCAATAGCAGCCAGCTCGGTATTGTCGAGGGTTTGCACGCCCAGAGAGATGCGCGTGACACCCGCCTCGGCAAGCGCGGTGGCGAGCTCAGCGGTCAGGGACTCAGGATTGGCTTCGCAAGTAAATTCAACGGGTTTGCACCACATGGAGATACGCCGGGCAAGTTCCACCAGGCGCTCCCCTGCCAGCGATGGCGTGCCGCCGCCAGTATAGACCGTGCGGACCTGCGCAAGCGCCCCGGCGTCGCCAAAGGAATCGAGGCGCGCATACAACTGCTCAAAATAGGAATCAAGCGCGGCATCCAAATCACACGCAGCAAAGCTGCGCGAGTCAAAGTCGCAGTACCGGCACTTTTGAGCGCAAAACGGCACGTGCACGTACAGCGCGGTAACGGCCACCGTTAGGCCTCCAGCGGATGAGCAGGCACCGACTCGCCGGCGGCAAGCGCGGCCTCGCAGGCCACCACGTCGCGCTCGATATCATCGACCAGCGCCATAAACTCCTCGTACGTAGAGCAACGCACCACCTGAGCGCGCCAGGCGGCGGCATGGGGCATGCCCTTTAAGTACCAGCTTGCGTACGTGCGGGCACGCGACATGAGCGGCAGAAGCTCGTGCGTCAACGTCAGGTGCTCGCGCAGAGCCTCCAGGCGCTCGACCGAGGAGCGAGAAGGAACCGGCGTGCCATCGAGTGCAAGGGCTCGGGCATCGCCGAACACCCACGGATTGCCGTAGATGCCGCGCGCGATAAACACCGCGCTGGCACCCGAGCCGTGCAGATGCTCAGCAGCGTCCTCGGCCGAGAACACATCGCCCGAACCAATCACGGGAATCTCGACAGCGTCGGCAACCTCATCGACGACCGACCAATCGGCCTGGCCCGTGTAGAGCTGCGTGGCGCAACGACCATGCACGGCGACTGCGGCAGCCCCTGCACTCTCAAGCATCTGGGCAAATGTCGCGGCATTGCGGTCCTCGGCATAAAAGCCCTTGCGGATCTTTACAGTCACGGGCACATGTGCCGCGCCCACCGCCGCCTCGACGATCTTCTCGGCCAGATCGGGCGTGCGCATAAGCGCCGAGCCCTCGCCCTTGGTAACGACCTTGCGCGCCGGACAAGCCATGTTGATATCAATCAATGACAGGCGATCGCCAACGCGCTCCTCGACGGCGGCGACGGCGCTCGCAAACTGCTCGGGCTTGGAGCCAAAGAGCTGCACGCAAATCTGCTGCTCCTCGTCGGCCGGTAGCACCAGGCGCCAGGTCTTGTTGCTGGCATAGGCAAGACCCGCCACGCTCACCATCTCGCTGTAGGCAAGGTTGGCACCGCGGCGGCGACACATGATGCGATAGGCGGGGTCGGTCACGCCCGCCATGGGAGCCATAAGGAACGGCTGCTCGGCATAGGCACCCAGCAGCCGCTTGCTGTATTCAGAAAGCGCCATGGACCTACTCGTCCACCTTGAGGATCGCCATAAACGCCTCCTGCGGGACCTCGACCGATCCGATGGCCTTCATACGCTTCTTGCCCTCTTTCTGCTTCTCGAGCAGCTTGCGCTTACGCGAGATATCGCCGCCGTAGCACTTAGCAAGAACGTCCTTGCGACGCGCCTTGACGGTGGAACGGGCGATGATCTTGTTGCCGATAGCCCCCTGGATGGGCACCTCGAACAGCTGACGCGGGATGATCTCCTTGAGCTTGTCGCACAGGCCACGGGCCAGGCCATATGCCTTGTCCTTATGGACGATAAACGAAAGCGCGTCCACCTCGTCGCCCGAAAGCAAAATATCGAGCTTCACGAGCTCGGAGGGACGGTACTCGTTGAACTCGTAGTCGAGCGAGGCATAGCCCTTGGTGCGGCTCTTGAGCTGATCGAAGAAGTCCAAGATGAGCTCGGCGAGCGGCATATCGAAGCGCATCTCGACCGATTTGCTCGTCAGGTGGATCATGTCGGTTGTGACGCCGCGGTGCTCGATGGCGAGCTGCATGACGGCACCCGTGTACTCAGGCGGGCAGATGATCTTTGCCTTGAGGTAGGGTTCCTCGATACGATCGATGCGTGTGGCCTCGGGAAGGTCCTGCGGACTGCGGACATCGATCATTTCGCCGTCGGTCTTGTAGACGTGATAGTCGACCGAGGGACTCGTGGCAATGAGGTCCAGGTTGAACTCGCGCTCCAGGCGTTCCTTGACGACTTCCATGTGCAGCAGGCCCAGGAAGCCCACGCGGAAGCCAAAGCCGAGCGCCACCGAGGTCTCGGGCTCCCACACCAACGACGGGTCGTTGACGTGCAGCTTATCGAGGGCGTCGCGCAGATTCTCGTAGTCCTTGTTGTCGATCGGGAACAGACCCGTGTAGACCATGGGCTTGGCCTCGCGGTAGCCCGGAAGCGGCTCGGGGCAGGGGTTCGAGGCCCACGTGAGGGTATCGCCCACGCGCACGGCCTCGGGGTCCTTCAGGCCCGTGACCACATATCCGACCTCGCCGACCGTCAGCGCGTCGACCGGGGTCTCGGCAGGACGCTTGACGCCCACGCCGTCGACCAAAAAGTCGCCCTTGGCTTGCATCATAAGCAGGGTATCGCCCTTTTTGATGGAACCATCGAAGACGCGCACCGTAGCCACCACACCGCGATACTCGTCAAAGTACGAATCCAAAATGAGCGCTTTGAGCGGAGCGTTTGCATCGCCCTTAGGCGGCGAAATCAAAAAGACAATGGACTCCAGCAGATCGTGAATGCCCTCGCCGGTCTTGCCCGAGACGCACACAGCATCATCGGCAGGGATCGCCAGGTCATCCTCGATCTCGGTCTTAACCTCATCGGGATGGGCCGAGGGCAGGTCGATCTTGTTGATGGCAGGCACGATGTCCAGGTTGGCATTCATGGCGAGCGTCGCGTTGGAGACGGTCTGCGCCTCGACGCCCTGAGTGGCGTCGACGACCAGCACCGCGCCCTCGCAGGCTGCCAGCGAACGCGAGACCTCGTAGGTAAAGTCCACGTGGCCCGGCGTATCGATCAGGTTGAACTGATACGTCTCGCCGTCGTCGGCGTCATAAGAGACGCGGACGGCATTGGACTTGATCGTGATGCCGCGCTCGCGCTCGATTTCCATCGTGTCGAGCAGCTGCGACTCCATGTCGCGCTCGTCGACAGTATGGGTGAGCTCGAGGATGCGGTCACTGATCGTGGACTTGCCATGGTCGATGTGCGCAACGATCGAGAAGTTGCGGATGTGGGAAATGTCAATTGAAGTATTCATGCGGACTATCTTACCCGAGCGGTACAAAAAATGGAGCCTGTTCCATAAAACAGGCTCCATTTATGCGCGTAATCTGTGTGGTGTGAAATTTACAACTTAGGCGTTGATGCTGTTCACGAGCTTGGCAAGACCGGACTTGCGGTTGGAAGCCTGGTTCTTGTGGATGACATGCTTGGCGGCAGCCATGTCGAGACGCTTGGTGACGGTCTTGAGGGCAGCCTGGGCCTTCTCGGCGTCGCCCTCGGCGACGGCGGACTGGACGTGCTTGGTCAGCGTCTTGAGCTCGGACTTGACAGCCTTGTTACGCATGCGAGCTGCCTCATTGGTGCGGATACGCTTCTTCTGAGACTTGATGTTTGCCACTTCTGGAGTTCCTTTCGAGTTCCTTGCAAAAAATGTATGACACCTCTGAGACACGGTGAGGTCATGCAAGCGCCTACTATAGCACGCTCCCCCTCAAAGGGATAGAACGAATTTGTCAAATAGGCAGGTATCATCACGATTTTCTCAAGATGTTCGTAATCCAGAGCAAAAGCGCCGTCTGAGAATCGGCCGAACCCTTGAGCGCGAGCTCCACATCGACCGCACCCTCGAGCGCTGCGACGAGCTCGGTCATCGAAAAACGACGCGCCCAGGTAAGGTGATTCTTGACCTGCCAGGACTGGAGCTTGAGCGTTGCGGCCAGCTCGCGACCCTGCCCACGCGCGTCGAGCGCCTTGGCGACGATAAGCTCGCGAATGCGACCGCACAGCAATGTGTAAGTCCACACGTAGCTCTTGGAGGGCAGGAGCTTAAAGAGCTCGAGCGAACGCCGCATATCGCGAGCCGAGACGGCGTTGAGGAAGTCCCAGGGTTGGATCTCGGCCGTACGTACAATCCAGCGCTCAACATCGGCAAGTTCAATCTGGGGCGACTCGACCATCTGGGCAAGCTTAGCCAAGTCGTTATCGAGCATGCGCGTGTTTTCGCCCGAACGCGAGACGAGCTCCTCGGCGGCCGCCGTCGAAATCGACTTACCGCGCTGCGTCGCCATCTGCTGAACACGGCGCGGCAGTTCCCAGCGCTTGGTACCCGAGCAATCGACGATAGCCTTCTTGTCGATCTTGGCGATTGCCTTATACAGGCGCGTATTCTTGGCAAGTGAGTCGGCGATGATGAGGCAGACCGTTGTTGGGCTGGGACTCGCCAGATACCCAACGAGCGGCTCCGAGACCGCCTTGGCGAGCTTTGAGCAGCCATCGAGGATTACCAGACGAAACTCGCCGCCCATCGGAAAGGTGTTAAGCGATCCGATAATGGACTCGATATCGGGGTCCTTGGTCATGTCTCGCTCGTCGAGGTTGAACTCGACCATACCCGATTTTTCCAGACGCGCTTTCATACGCGAGACGGCGTGGTCGCGCTTAACTCCGTCGGTACCGACGATCAGATATGCCGGCAGCAAACCGGTTTCGGACATTGCGCTCCCCTCCCGCAGGCCTTCGTATTCGTTCCGTGCCATTCTAGCCCAGGGGCCCACCACACGCCAACGACGTCGTCACGGTCGCTGGCATCGCATCGCAAAGCCATTCGCAGTCGGTGTGACGGTAATGTCGCCGTGTTCGATGGTACACGCGAACACACCACCCGCTTCCTTAACGGCATCGATGCAGGCATCGGACGGATGGCCGTATCGATTCCCCTCACCGGCGCTTGCGAGGGAAAGCTCGGGCTTCAGGACGTCCAGCAACTCGCCATCGACTGAAACCTTGGAGCCGTGATGCCCAAGTTTAAGGACATCGATATCCCCCACCTCCTGCACGAATTCCCGCTCTTGGTCGAGCTCGGCATCACCGGTGAGAAGTATTCGCAGGCCCTTGCCTTCCTGAACATAAGAGAGCAGCAGGACAAGCGAGTCCTCATTTCCCTCGCCATCCACGAACTCGAATGGCCACATCACGCGAGCGCAAAATGAGCCGATGTCGACCGTATCCCCACGGCGCACCTGCCGATACTCCACGCCAGGTCGGTTCAATACCTCGGCAGGAGCATCCTCCAGCGCATCCGCCGCCACGGCAATCGTTCCGACCGAAAACTGTTCGAGCACGGCAGGCAAACCACCCCAGTGGTCCTCATCCCAATGCGTCACAAAGACGGCATCGATATGGTGCACGTTATTGCGAACCAACGCCGCAACCACACGCTCGTCGAGCCCGCAGTCGACGAGAGCTACTG
Source organism: Coriobacteriaceae bacterium (assembly GCA_025993015.1). Classification (NCBI taxonomy): domain Bacteria; kingdom Bacillati; phylum Actinomycetota; class Coriobacteriia; order Coriobacteriales; family Coriobacteriaceae; species Coriobacteriaceae bacterium. Next base: position 2,169,766 of record DAJPFV010000001.1, on the reverse strand, counting down.
CGCCGCCTTGGCGGATAAGAATCGCATCGGCCTGGCCCACATCGAGCACCGTCACCGAAGGCGGAGCGCATCGATCCCAATAGACGTACGGAATCGCAGCCAAGAGCATCAGGCATGTAAGCCCCACCGCCATAGGACGTGCACGGGGACGCGGCCACCAGACCAGCAGAACCGCCAGCAGACACGGCACTGGGTAAATCCACACGCTATCGGGCGGCACGCTCACGGATGCACCCGGCATGGCAGCAAACAGCTGCTCGAAGAACAGCGCGCAACGGGCGGCAATCATGGGTACAACGAGCGCCCAAGTCCGCAACGGTCCCACGAGCGAAAAGGGAACTAGCACGATCGACACAGCAAGCAGTACGCTCACCACCGGACCGATGACCGCATTTGCCAGCGGAGCAATGAGCGAGAACGTACCGAAGGCAGGAATGGTAATAGGAAGTGTCGCCAGTTGCGAGCACAGCGTGACGGAAAGCATGCTGGCAACGCCCGATGGCACACCCAGCTCACCCAAAGCGTAGGTCGCATAGGGGCAAAAGCACAGGATGGCAAAGACACTGGCGCATGAAAGCTGAAAACCCATCTCGAACAGCACCGACGGCCGCAGTAGCACAAAGATGGACATGGTTGCGAAGAGTGCCGATGCGCCATGCCGGCGACGCCCCGCGCCGTTTACGACAAGCGTCGCGAACACCATGCAGCACGCGCGCACGGCCGAGGGAGAGGCGCCCGTAAAGGCAGCGTAACCCACAAGCGCTATCGCCAATATCGCCCGCTGAAGGCCACGTGAGCACCGAGTCTTTTGCAATACACCTTCGATTACAAACCCCACGATAGCCAAATGGCTGCCCGAGACGGCGATAAGATGCGCCGTTCCCGTCACCGAAAACCAGTCGCCCGCCGGCTGGGCGCGCAGCTCGGCCGAACGACCGCAGACGACACCGGCTATGAGCGCACGCGCCGGGTCGGTCGCAGGCGTGATGGACGCAAGCAGCCCATTTCGCAGTCGAAGCAACGGCCCCGGTGGGCCCTCATCGACCGACACAATCCGAACGGCTTTAACATTGCGTACCTCGCCTCGGAGCACGCGCGATCGTCCATATGCATCGTTCTCAAAACGCGAAACGCGACCGATAACACGCACGTGCGCCCCGACCTTGAGCTCACGATCACACGATAGGCGAACCGTTGCCAAGTTCTTACCGTCCGCGCGTGCCTCGCAGGTATAGGAATACACGTCGTCGTTTATGGATGGATCACCCTGCACGACAAACTCGAGGCCGCTTGCCGCTCGACCGTCGAGCGCCTTCGAGGCGCTTAGCGCACCCACAGCCCACCACGCCGAGACGACCGCTCCCGCCACGAGACCGACGGACGCGGCACACAACCATCGCTTCAAAGGGGCAAGCCGCGCACAAGATTGAGCCAGCACAACGAATACCGCCGCCGCAACGGGAATGGCCCATAGCAGCCCGACCGCCGGCGCCCGCTCCCTCAGCAGCGCATCAGCGGCCACGTTGAGCACCAAGGCGCAGCTCATGCACATGCCGGCACACAAGGCCATCGTCCACGGAAGCAGGGGCCGCGGAGGCATCACACGCTCGCGCTCCGTCGCACTCATACGCAGATGCAATCTTTGATTTTGGCAAGCTTCTTCTCGCCGATTCCCGACACACGCATCAGATCGTCAACCGAGGCAAAAGCACCGTTCTTTGTCCGCTCATCGATAATCGACTGTGCCATGGAGGGGCCGATGCCCGAAAGCGTCTGCAGCTCTTCTGCGCTTGCCGTATTGATGTTTACTAGACCTGTTGCGCCACTAACGCCCGACGATGCGGAAGCCCCACCATCAACACCGGCTTCCGCAATGGACGCCTGCTGCTCCCCTACCGTTGGAACGTGAATCTTCTGTCCATCGACGACCCTAGATGCCCGATTGAGTCCCGTAACGTCTGCTTCGGGCGCCAGCCCGCCGGCGGCATCAATCGCCTGAGCCACCCGCGCGCCGTCCTTGAGACGATATACACCGGGCGACACAACGGCGCCGTCAACATCGACATAGACCTCTACCGCGGCAGACGCCTTAGGCGAAGAGCCTCCGGATGTCTTTCCGCTCGAGGCATCGCCGGATCCCGGCTCCACCAACGAGCCTGAACCGTCAGTGCGCTCAAACGACACGCCGCCGGCACCGCCGCCAAGGTTCGCCATCGCCAGTCCACTCGCCATCGCAATGACGACCAGTATCGCCATCACCACTGCCTTATGACCGAGCAGTTTGCCCGCCCAGCGGTCCATCTTTTTGACTCGTTCGTGTTGTTCGCGCTGCGCCATAGCAAAACCTCCCAACACCATCGTGTCAGGAAAGGAGCTCCACAACAGCCACGCCCCAAAACCGGTTTTTGCGGTCAAACCAAAAGCTGACCAAAACCTTGCGAAATAATGTCCATTTATTCAGGCACACGTCGACAAATGAACACTTAGTCGCAAAATGCCCAGATAGCAAAAGACCGACGATACAGGCGCATCGTCGGTCTATGCACAAAATTACTCGTGATCTTGGTAAATCTCACGCGGAGCAAGCTCCGAATGTTTGCGTTTTAAGGTCTTAGGGGCCTTATATGTGTTGCTCTCGAAGTCGATGTACTCGGTCTGCTTGAGCAGGCGCTCAATCATCTCCTCGTGATCAAACAGTTCCCAGGCCTCATGCACGGCATCGAGTTTAGCGTGCGTCTCGGGACGGCGCGGCATAAACAGCGTGCAGCAGTCGGGAGCGGCCTCAGTCGAGATATCGAACGTACCGATCTCCTCGGCGCGCGCGATGATCTCCTGCTTGTCCGAACCGATGAGAGGACGGAACACGGGGATCTTCACGGCCTCGTTGACGGCCATGATGTTCTCAAGCGTTTGGGAGGCAACCTGTCCAAGCGATTCGCCCGTAACGATGGCCTTGGCACCCTCGATGTGTGCAATGCGCTCAGCAACCGAATACATAATGCGGCGATACATGATCACGCGCAGGTTGCTGGGACAGGTGACCGAAATCTCACGCTGGCAGTCGCCAAACGGCACCACGTACAGGCGGCCGATCTGGACACCCGGCTCAAGCGCACGGATGATGTCCTGCACCAAATACTCACTCGTATCGGGCGTCTGCGGACGACCGGAGAAATGTACCGGCACGCACACCGCGCCGCGGCGCGCGAGCATCCAGGTCGCCACCGGAGAATCGATACCCGAGGACAGCAGCGTCACGACCTTGCCGGCAGAGCCCACCGGCAGACCGCCCACGCCGCGCTCGGAGTGTGCGTACACGTAAACGCTACCCTGGACCACCAGTACGTGCACCATTGCATCGGGGTCGTGCATTTGAACCTTTTTATCGGGGAAGGCCTCACACAACACCTCGCCCACCTGACGATTGATGTCAATCGAGGTGAGCTCATAGTCGGTATTGGAGCGCTTAGCGTGCACCTTAAACGAATCGAAGGAACCAAACTCGCGCAGCGCCTTGACGGCGGCGGCGCAGTACTCCTGCGGGTCGCGGTTGGTGTGATACGCCAAAGACACACGAGCAACGCCGGGAACGGTGCGAATGACACGCGCCGCATCATCGGCCTGATGCTCGTTAAAGGTCACGAGGATATAACCGGAAATTCGAGACACGGCGTTCACGGAAAAGGCGGCCAAAGCCGCCTTAATGTTATCCATGAGGATATGCTCAAAATGTGCGCGGTTCTTGCCCTTCAGTCCAACCTCGTGATAGTGGACCAGGCAGACGCGAGCCGCCATTTAGGCTTCAGCAACCTTGTGGCCGAGCGCCTTCTCGTAACGGGCCTCGTCGTAAGAGATGTCGCCGTCGACAATCTCGTCCATAGCCATCGAGATGGTATCGGCACCGGAAAGCCCGATGGTGATGTCATCAACATCCTGGACGGCAAGCACGCGGTTGTGCTGGCCACGCAGCATGCTATTGATGTCGCAGGCGCGCTTGGAGGCAAGCGAAGCGAGCAGGAAGCGGTTGTGATCGGTCTTCTCCAGAAGATCGTCAATACAAGGCTTTACAACGGACACGGACCTCAGATCCTTTCATGCATATCGAGAACGCGAACGAGCTCATCGGTCGCGCGGTCGAGATCGTCATTCACCACGACGTCGTCGTAGCGGTCAGCAAGGGCAAGCTCATCGGCGGCGTTTGCCATACGCAGCTCAATCGTCTCGGGCGTCTCGGTACCGCGACCGACTAGACGCTCGCGAAGCACCTCGAGCGAAGGCGGCTTGATAAAGATCAGCACGGCCTCGGGGAAACGCTCCTTCACCTGCAGGGCACCCTGGACATCGATCTCCAAGATCAGAGACGCGCCCGAGGCGAGCTTGGACTGAACCTCGCTCACCAGCGTGCCGTAGCAGTTGCCGTGGACCTCGGCCCACTCAACAAACTCACCGTTTGCCACGCGGCGGTCGAATTCCTCGCGCGTCAGGAAAAAGTAGTTGACGCCGTCGACCTCACCTTTGCGTGGTGCTCGCGTGGTAGCCGAAACCGTCAGGCCCAGGTTGGAGCGACGCTCGCGCACACGAGTGACGAGCGTGCCCTTGCCTGCGCCTGACGGTCCAGAAATCACAAAGAGCTTTGAATCCTGAGCGCTCACTTATTTGGTCAGCTGCTCGAGGAGCTGCTCGCGCTGACGGACGCCGAGGCCCTGGACGCGACGGGTAGCGGAGATGCCGAGCTCCTCCATGATCTTGGCGGCCTTAGCCTTGCCATAGCCGGGGAGGGACTCGATGAGGGTGGAAACCTTCATGCGGGAAGCGATGGGGTCATCGGAGTTGAGCACGGACTCGAGGGACTTCTCGCCCTTCTTGATCTGCTCGCGAAGCTCAGCGCGGGCATGACGTGCGGCGGCAGCCTTCTCAAGAGCCTGCTTGCGCTGCTCGTCGGTAAGCTGAGGGAGTGCCATTCGTACCTCCAAATAGTTGGGTTATATCTGATTCAATAATTGGCATTTTAGCACGTAAAACGTACAAAATGCCCAATCGCGGCTCCATAGGTTAGACGATACCCGCAAAAAGTGCAATATACTGCGCCCAAAGTTAAGCCCCTGACCTGCGATTCCACACAAAGGATGGGAAAGTTTACGCAGGCACAGGGGCTATTTTGTGCTAATGAGACCCAAAAGTGGTGACTTAGGGGAATCTTTTACGCGACGTTTTCGACCAGCTCGGTGACGATGGCGTCAAAGGCGACAACCGGATCGTCGGCGCCGGTGATGGGACGGCCCACCACAATGTGGCTCGCACCGCGCTCGATAGCCTGGGAAGGCGTCGCCACGCGGGACTGGTCACCAAGGGCGGCACCCACCGGACGCACACCCGGAGTAACGATCAGGGCATCAGGACCCAGCAGCTCACGCATGTCGTGAGCCTCCATCGGCGAGCACACGACGCCATCGATGCCGTTGGCCTGAGCGAGCTTTGCCAGGCGGGCGGCCTCCTCGGCCACGGGCGACTCGACGCCGATCTCGCTCAAGGCATCCTGATTCATACTCGTGAGCACGGTGATGGCGACGAGCTTGGCGCGGTCCTCGCGCGCCTCCTCGGCACCCTCGCGGCAGGCAGCGAGCATGGCGCCCGAACCCAAGCCGTGAACCGAAAGCAGGTCGGCACCGGCAAGCGAGGCCGAACGGGCGGCACCGCGAACCTGATGCGGAATATCATGGAACTTAAGGTCAAGGAAGACCTTAAAGCCCAGGTCCTTAAAGGTCTTGACGATCTCGGGGCCCTCAGCGTAATAGAGCGTCATGCCAACTTTGAGCCAAGCGGCATGACCAGAAAGCTCGTGGGCGAGCTCGAGTGCGCGCTCACGGTCGCAGTCGAGGGCGACGATCACACGGTCGCGGGCATCGGTCTCTAGCATTCGAAAGCACCTACCAGTTCGTTGATGTCCTTCACGCCCTGGGACTCGGCCCAGGCCTCGAGCTCGTGCGCAATCTTGAGCGAAGCGCACGGATCGACGAAGTTGGCCATGCCGACCGACACGCAGGTGGCGCCAGCCAGGATAAACTCGGCCGCATCTTCGCCCGTCATGACACCGCCGACGCCGTTGATGGGGATATCGACGGCCTGGGCGACCTCCCAGACCATGCGAACGGCGATGTGGTGGCACAGCGGGCCCGAAAGGCCGCCCTTGGGCTTGGCCACGCGGGACTTGCGGGTATGGACGTCGATGGCCATGCCCTGGATGGAGTTGATGACCGAAAGGCCGTCGGCGCCGGCAGTCTCGAGGGCCTTGGCGATCTCGGCGACGTTGACCGGAGCCATCTTTACGAACAGCGGCTTATCGGTCACCTTGCGGCAGGCAGCCATAACGGAAGAGGCGCCCTCGGGCGTGGAGCCCATGGCGGCACCGCCGGCGGCGATATTAGGGCAGCTCACGTTGATCTCGTAGCCGGCAGCCCAAGGGCACAGCTCAACATACATCTCGAGTGCGCGGACAAACTCGTCAACGGAGTGGCCGGCAACCTGACAGATGACCTGGCAGCCGTCCTTGGACAGCTGTTCGAGCCACGGACCGGACTCGCGGGCAAAGGCGGCCACGCCGGGGTTCTGAAGGCCCACGGAGTTGATCATACCGCCGGGAATCTCGGCCATGCGGGGCGCGGGGTTGCCGGGCCAGGGCTCGGCAGCGCAACCCTTGGTGGTGATGGCGCCCAGCTGGGAAACATCAAAGAAGTTCTGGAACTGCCAACCGTAGCCAAAGGTACCGGCTGCGGTGTTGATGGGGTTCTGCATCTTGACGCCGCCGAAATCGACGGCCATGTTCACGGTACCCACTAGAAGACCACCACCTTGGAAGCATCGAACACGGGGCCGCACATGCAAGCACCCTTCATACCGTCGACCGTCTCGACATTGCAGGTGTTGCAGGCACCAAAGCCACAGCTCATCATGCGCTCGAGCGACACCTCGCAGTACGCACCGGCCTCGGCGGCAGCGGCGGCGACTTTCTTCATCATGACGGCGGGACCGCAGCTGGCGACGTAATCGTAGCCGCCCTCGCCGAGCAGCTCGGCTGCCGGGTCGGTGCAAAAACCGTGCGTGCCCAGCGTGCCATCATCGGTGCACACGTTAACCGTGGCGCCCAGCGCGCGGAACTCATCGACACCCACGGCCTTGGAAGCGGTGCCAAAGCCCAGGCAAACGTCGACATCCACGCCCTGCTCGGCAAGCATGCCGGCAAGGCACAGCACGGGCGGAACGCCGATGCCGCCCGCCACGAGCAGCGCCTTCCTGGTGCCCTCGGGAACAAGCCAGCCGCGGCCGCCAGGGCCCAACAGGTTGGACTTGGAGCCGGGGGCCATCTGCGACAGACGACGGGTGTCGTCACCCACGACGGCGTACCACAGCTCGACGGTGCCGGCCTGGGCGTCGGCGCGATAGAAGCTCAGGGGCACACGAAGCAGCGAGGACGCATCGCCGGGCACGGCGATGTTCACAAACTGACCGGGCTTGAGCGCACTTGCAAGCTTGGGGGCCGAGATGACGAGCGAGAAGATGCCATCGGCGATCTCCTGGTTCGAGACGACCTCGAAGTCGTGCATGCGTGCAGTGGAAGGTGTGGGCATAGACGCTCCAATCCCCCATGCGGTTGCATGGTTCAGGCGAACAGAAAGCGCGGCACCGCAAGGGCGCCGCGCACAAAAGCGATAAGGCTATGCTAGCAGATGCAGCCGTCGGCGAGCGTCTGCTTACCGCCGACAAACACATCGGTGGCACGACCGGTAAGCGTGCGGCCGGCGAAACCGGAGTTCTCGGCGCGCGACTCGTAGCCGTCCTCGCCGACCGTCCAGGTGGCGGACGCGTCGAAGACAGTCAGGTCGGCAACGGAGCCCGCCTTAACCTGAACCTGGTCGAGGCCCAGGATCTCACGCGGCTTGATGGCCATGAGCTCGACCATACGGCCCATGCTCATCTTGCCCGTGTTGACCAGCTCGGTGAGCACGAGCGACAGCGAGGTCTCGAGACCGATCATGCCAAAGGGCGCAAGCTCGAACTCGCGGGCCTTCTCCCACGGGGTGTGGGGAGCGTGATCGGTAACGATCACGTCGACGGTACCGTCGATGACGCCCTGACGAATGGCCTCGGCGTCCTCGTCGGTGCGCAGCGGCGGATTGACCTTGAGCGAGGTGTTGTAGGTCTCGTCCAAGTCGTTCTCGGTCAGGAACATGTGGTGCGGGGTGGCCTCGCAGGTCACCTGGACACCGGCGGCCTTACCGGCACGCACGAGCTCGAGACCGTGAGCGGTGGAGATGTGCTGGATGTGCAGCTTGGCACCGGTCAGCTTGGCGATCTCGATGTCGCGGGCGATCTGAAGCTCCTCGCCGGCGGCCGGCCAGCCCTCGAGGGCCAGACGGGTCGAGACCTTGCCCTCGTTGATCTGGCCATGGCCGACCAGGTCCTCGTCCTGGCAGTGGCTCATGAAGACCTTGCCGAACATCTTGCCGTAGTCCATGCAGCGACGGAGCATGCCCGCGCCCTGCACGCCGCGACCGTCATCGGTGAAGGCGACGGCGCCGTGGGCGACCATATCGCCCATCTCGGACATGGCCTCGCCCTTAAGACCGCGGGTCATGGCGCCCGACGGATAGACGCGGCAGTGGCCGACCTCGGCAGCGCGGGACTTGACGAACTCAACGACAGTGCCGTTATCGGTGACGGGATCGGTGTTGGGCATGGCGCACACGCCGGTAAAGCCGCCCTTGGCAGCTGCGCGGGTGCCGCTCTCGATGTCCTCTTTGACCTCGTAGCCGGGCTCGCGAAGGTGAACGTGCATGTCCACCAGGCCGGGGACGAGGTACTTGCCGGAAAGGTCGCGGACCTCGGCCCCCTCGACGGCGAGATTCTCGCCGACCTCGGCGATCTTGTCGCCGTCAATCAGGACGTCAACGACACCGTCAAGCTCGACGGACGGGTCGACGACGTGGGCATTCTTAAGAAGCAAGGCCATTATCGGCACCTCCAAGCAGCAGATACAGGATAGCCATACGCACGCAGATACCGGCGTAGACCTGCTCCAGGATGACGGAGCGTTGCGGGTGGTCGGCCATATAGGAGTCGAACTCGACGCCGCGGTTGATGGGGCCCGGGTGGCAGATGATCGCGTCGGGCTTCATGAGCTTCTCGCGGTCCTTGGTCAGGCCGAAGAGCTTGTGGTACTCGCGAATGGTCGGGAACGGGGCACCCTCGAGGCGCTCCTGTTGCACGCGCAGCATGTAGACGACGTCCAGCTCGGGCAGGACGGAATCGAGGTCGCTCGTCACGTGGTCGCAGCCCAGGACCTCGGGCGACGGCGGCAGCAGCGTGCCGGGGGCGACGGCGTAGGTCTCACAGCCCATGATCTTAAGGGCGGGGATCAGCGAGCCGCAAACGCGGGAGTGGGCGATATCGCCGACGACGGCGACCTTCAGACCGTGGAAGTCACCCTTGTGCTCCCAGATGGTGTACAGGTCGAGCAGGGCCTGCGTAGGATGGTTGTGCTTGCCGTCACCGGCGCAGATGACGCTTGCGGGCGAGTTCTGCGTGACGATGTAGGGAGCGCCGGCGTGCTTGTCGCGCACGACAATGCAGTCGATCTTATAAGCGTTGAGGGTCTCAACGGTGTCGACGAGGCTCTCGCCCTTGACCGTGGAGGTCGAGGAGCCGCCAAAGTTAAGACTGTCGGCCGAAAGACGCTTCTCGGCGAGCTCGAAAGAGCTGCGGGTGCGCGTCGAGGGCTCGTTGAACATGTTGACGATGGTCTTGCCCTTGAGCGTGGGGACCTTCTTGATGGCACGCTCGTTGACCTCGGAGAACGCCTTGGCGGTCTCGAGGATGAGCTTGATATCCTCTTCGGAGTACTCGGTAATGTCGATCAGGTGCTTATGGTTGAACGCCACGGTACTACTCACCTCCCAGCGGCGCGGAGCCCACGTGGGAACCCGGCGCGACGTCATTAATCTCGACAGCGGTGTGGCCGTCGACTTCCTTCATATATAGGTGCACGTTCTCCTCATGCGACGAGGGAACGTTCTTGCCGACAAAGTCCGGCGAGATGGGGAGCTCGCGGTGGCCGCGGTCAACGAGGACTGCCAGCTCAATGCGGCTCGGACGGCCCAGGTCCATGACGGCGTCGAGAGCGGCGCGGATGGTACGGCCCGTATACAGGATGTCGTCCACCAGCACGACGCGCTTGCCGTCGACGCTGAAGGGAATGTTGGTAGCGTGGATCGCGGGAGCGAAATTGGTCGCGTAGTCATCGCGGTAGAAGCTGATGTCGAGGCTGCCGAGCGGAACGTCGACGCCCTCGATCTCCTTGATCTCCTCGGCGAGCTTCTTTGCCAGAAGGTCGCCGCGCGTGACGATGCCGACCAGAGCGAGGTCTTCACAGCCCTCGTTGCGCTCGAGAATCTCGTGCGCGATGCGGGTCATCGCTCGATTGACGGCGGTCTCGTCCATGATGACCGCCTTGGGGGAAGTCGTGCCCATCGATCTCCTTCCTCACATGTCTTGACTGCTGACACAGTCAAAAAAAATAGATGCCCGACCGCTTAAAGCGGACCAGACACCCACAGGAAGGGCTGCTCTTTGGCAGCTATGTAATTCCATGTGGGTATCTCGTACCCCTTTAATGGTCATGGGATAGTGTAGCCAACCTCGAGCTTAATTGCGAGCATTAATACAGAGCAATCCGTAAACGGAGCCCAATGCTCAATAAACCTATATATATTTGTGGGACGAGCTTGAAAACACACGCACGAGCTGGCATAATCCCCTCTGCTGCACGCAAATCGGATCTACGTCCAGGGCCGTGGCGTGAGCACTATCGCCAAAAGAGGAATATCTCTGTGTAGATTACGCACAGGGAGCTGCTTCTGTGCTATAGTTCAGGCTTGTTTGTTAACGCGACATGTTCGTTTGTCGCCCAAGGAGGGTCAGTTATGTCCAAAGTTTGCGAAGTTTGCGGTAAGCACCCCGTTGCCGGTCGCTCCATCAGCCACTCTCACCGCGTCACCAACCGTAAGTTCCGCCCCAACATCCAGCGCGTCTACGTCGTCGTCGATGGTCACCGTCGCAAGATGAACGTTTGCTCCACCTGCCTCAAGTCTGGCAAGGTTGCGCGCTCCTAAATAAGGTCTTACCAACAAGTACCTCGGACTCTCCGGGTCAAAGACCTCGCGTTCATATAGAACTTACCAAAGGCGCCCTCCCCTACGGAGGGCGCCTTTTTGCACTCATTAGGGACAGACTTACATGAATGTTTTCACGCATTGGGGACAGACATGTCGCACGCAAGCGGCACACCGACTGGCTCCGGCCCCTGCCTCACGCTGCATCCTTCCAGCCTGCAGTTGCCTTGGTCACGCTCGTGGCGCCGATGCCGGTGATACGGGAAATTTGCTTGACCGTGAGATGCGCCCGCCTGAGCCTCAGCAGGCAGGCATCGCGTTCGGGACGAGGCAGGGCCTTGAGCAGCGCAGGATCTATGCTCGGCAGGACTTCGCGCGCAACGGAAAGGGCATCCTCATCGTGGATCCGTCGGCGTGGAAGAACCTCAACTGACCAGATGCGCCCGGCAACTTCCTTGAGATGCTCGCAATAGCAACGGGAGCCTCCGACAATATCGAGCATAGGGGCCGCATCACAGATGTCAAAGGGATCATAGCCCAGCTGGTATGCCCTAAAGCTTGACCAGCGGTATGCTTCGAGAGAGTCGATCGCACCTTTCACAGGATTGAGATGGATATAATCGAGTAGCTGCACCGCCTGTGTGTCTGACTCAACCGCAACACGCGAATAGCGATTGTCAAACAGATGGCCCGTTCTTCCCGTTTTCCCATTGAAATACTTAGCATACGCCGTCAGTGCGCACTGCATTGCCTTTGAAAGGTTGTCATATGGGTCATCAACCATCAAATGGAAGTGGTTGTCCATAAGGCACCAAGCCAACACTGCCACGTCATGGCGCGCAAACCTGTCCGAGATATCCGATAAGAAACGATAGCGGTCAGAGTCATCTTCAAAAATAATCTGTTTGGAGTTGCCACGGTCAAAGACGTGGTAATAGCCGGTGAGCGAAACGGCACGGGCGCATCGAGGCATAAATCTCTCCTTTCAAAACTGAACAGGCAACACCTAAAAGGAGAGAAGGAACGCGAAATGCTGAGCCTGTGATCTATTTATATCCAATGAGCGGCAAAAACAGGCCCAGAACGGCAAAATGGCAAATCGATGTCTGTCCCCAATGAGTGGAAGCACGGGGGTGCGGACAAAAAGTTGGACCGAGTCCGGTCCAGATTGGAGTCCGCATGGGTACGAAAGAAGACGCGATCGCGCTCTACGCCGGGGGATATACTTACCGCCAGATAGAGAGGATGCCCGGCATGCCCTCGAGGATGACGCTGTGGCGATGGGTCAACGGCCGCCACGACGGGGCGCCTGGCGCCGAGGCGGACGGGAGGCGGACGGGCATGGCGAAGCGCGGGAACGGGAAACCGCGGCTCCCGAGGGTCGTGGGCGACGGGCCGACGTACCCCGACATCGACCCGGAGGACAAGGACGCCCTGATAGAGCGCCTGCAGCTGGAGAACGACATCCTCAGGGGAACGCAGGAAGTTTTAAAAGGACGCGCCCTTGGCTCTTCGACGAACAGGGAGAAATCCGAGCTGATCGAGTGGCTGAGGGCGAATACCGCGAGACCCTTGAGCGAACTCACCGCTTCCTTGAGGATATCGAGGAGCTCCTATGAGTACTGGCGCACCCACCTGCACGACGTCGGCGTCCGCGAGGAGATCGGCGACGAGGTCGAGCGCGTGTTCCGCGAGGAGGGCGGCTGCGCCCGCGGCTACCGCTTCGTCCACGAGGAGCTGCGCAGGGAGGGCGTCCGCGTCTCCGAGAAGATCGTGCGCGACGTGATGAGGGGGCGAGGCCTCTTGCCCGCCTACAGGAGGAGGCCCAGGAGGTACAGCTCCTACGCCGGCGAGACCGACGAGGCGCCCGCCAACATCCCGCTCGACGAGGAGACCGGCGCCCACGACTTCCGCGCCGCCGCCCCAAACGAGAAGTGGGTCTCCGACATCACCGAGTTCAGGCTGCCGGACGCGCCCAAGGTGTACCTCTCGCCGATCGTCGACCTGTTCGACTCCAAGCCCGTGGCCTGGTCGATCGGCCTGCACCCGGACCACCTGCTCGCCGACTCGTCGCTGCTGAAGGCGTGCGCGACGCTCCGGCCGGGCGAGCACCCGTTCTGCCACACGGACCGCGGCTGCCACTACCGCTGGCCCGGCTGGAAGCGAATCTGCGCCGAGCACGGCGTCGTGCGCTCGATGTCGAGGAAGGGCCGCTCGCCCGACAACGCCGCGGCGGAGGGCTTCTTCGGCAGGCTCAAGAACGAGTTCTTCTACGGCCGGGACTGGCGCGGCGTCGCGGCCGCCGAGTTCATGGAGCGCCTGGACGCGTGGATGAGGTTCTACAGCGAGGGCAGGCTGAGGGCGTTCAGGGAGAACGGCAGGATTGCCTACGATACCATTGACAACAGGAGGAGACGCCTGGGGCTGGCAGTCTAGGTGGTACGAAAAATTGTCCGCACCCCCCACTCATGTAAGTCTGTCCCCAATGAGCGGGGCGATGCATTGGGCATAGTTTTAGTTGAAACGGTTCATTTGATTGAAGCGTTTTAGTTTGTCTTTTACGGGAATCTGACCGTTCACCGAATTATTTCTTGCTATCATGCATCTTGTAGGGTAAATCTCCGATCGCAAGGAGACACAAATGGTGAAAAAGTCACCGGAAAACACTACTCCCGCAATTGTGGACAACGTAGAGGCGCTTGAGGCTAAGCTCGCTCAGATGCGAGAGGCCCAGGCGCTTTTTGCTACGTACACGCAGGAGCAGGTCGACAAGATCTTCTATGAGGCCGCCATGGCCGCCAACAAGGCTCGTATCCCGTTGGCGAAGATGGCCATCGAGGAGACCGGCCGCGGCGTTCTTGAGGACAAGGTCATCAAGAACCACTACGCCGCAGAGTACATCTACAACGCTTACAAGAACACCAAGACCTGTGGTGTCCTGGAGCGCGACGAGGCTTACGGCATCACCAAGATCGCCGAGCCCATCGGCATCGTGGGCGCCGTCATCCCGACGACCAACCCCACCTCCACCGCGATCTTCAAGACGCTGATCAGCCTGAAGACCCGCAACGCCATCATCATCTCCCCGCACCCGGCAGCCGCAAAATGCACCATCGCCGCCGCCAAGCTCGTGCTTGACGCCGCCGTCAAGGCCGGCGCCCCCGAGGGCATCATCGGCTGGGTCGATGTCCCCTCCATCGAGCTGACCAACATGGTCATGCGCGACGTCGACATCATCCTCGCCACCGGTGGCCCGGGCATGGTCAAGGCCGCTTACTCCTCGGGCAAGCCCGCCCTGGGCGTTGGCGCCGGTAACACCCCGGTCGTCATCGACGACACCGCCGACGTGCTGCTCGCCGTCAACTCCATCATCCACTCCAAGACCTTCGACAACGGCATGATCTGCGCTTCCGAGCAGTCCGTGACCGTCATCGACACCATCTATGACCAGGTCAAGGCCGAGTTCCAGAAGCGCGGCTGCTACTTCGTCAAGCAGGGTGCCGAGATGGAGGCCCTGCGTGCCGCCATGTTCAAGAACGGCGCTCTCGACCACCGCATCCCCGGCATGGCTGCCGCCAAGATCGCCGAGCTCGCCGGCATCGAGGTTCCCGCCAAGACCAAGATCCTGATCGCCGAGGTCACCTCCACCGACCCCGCCAAGGAGGAGTTCTCCCACGAGAAGCTCTCCCCGGTCCTGGCCATGTACCACGCCAAGGACTTCCAGGAGGCCGTCGACAAGGCCGAGCACCTGGTGCTCGCCGGTGGCCCGGGCCACACCGCCTCTCTGTACGTGCACCCCGCCCAGGCCGAGAAGATCAGCCTGTTCGAGCACGTCATGAAGGCCTGCCGTATCGTCATCAACACCCCGTCCTCGCACGGCGGCATCGGTGACCTGTACAACTTTGGCATGAAGCCGTCTCTGACCCTGGGCTGCGGCTCCTGGGGCGGCAACTCCGTCTCCGAGAACGTTGGGGTGAAGCACTTGATCAACGTTAAGACTGTGGCCGAGCGCCGTGAGAACATGCTGTGGTTCCGCGCTCCCGAGAAGGTCTACTTCAAGAAGGGTTCCACGCCCGTCGCCCTCGACGAGCTGGGCAACGTCATGGGCAAGAAGCGCGCCTTCATCGTCACCGACCAGTTCCTCTTCAAGAATGGCAACACCCGCGCCATCGAGGCCAAGCTCGACGAGATGGGCATCGCCCACGACTGCTTCTACGACGTCGAGCCCGATCCGTCGCTGCAGTGCGCACGTCGCGGCGCCAAGCAGATGGCTCTCTTTGAGCCGGACGTCATCATCGCCGTCGGCGGTGGCTCCGCTATGGACGCCGGCAAGATCATGTGGATGATGTACGAGCACCCCGAGTGCAAGTTTGAGGACATGGCCATGGACTTCATGGACATCCGCAAGCGTATCTTCACCTTCCCCGAGATGGGCAAGAAGGCCTACTTCGTCGCCGTCCCGACCTCTTCGGGTACCGGCTCCGAGTGCACGCCGTTCGCCATCATCACCGACAAGGAGACCGGCATCAAGTGGCCGCTCGCCGACTACGCGCTGCTCCCCAACATGGCTATCGTCGACGCCGACAACTGCATGACCGCCCCGCGCGGCCTGACCGCTGCCTCCGGCATCGACGTCATGACCCACGCCATCGAGTCCTACGTCTCCATCATGGCTTCCGACTACACTAAGGGCCTCTCCGAGCGCGCTGCCAAGCTCGTCTTCGAGAACCTGCCCTCTAGCTTCACGAACGGCGCCAAGGACCCGCACGCCCGCGAGGAGATGCACAACGCCTCCTGCATGGCCGGTATGGCCTTCGCCAACGCCTTCCTGGGCCTCAACCACTCCATGGCTCACAAGCTCGGCGCTTTCCATCACCTGCCCCACGGCATCGCTAACGCCGTCATCCTGACCCGCGTCATGCGCTACAACGCCGCCGAGGCTCCCGTCAAGATGGGCACGTTCTCCCAGTATCCTTACCCCAACGCGCTGCACAACTACGCCGAGATGGCCAAGTACTGCGGCATCGAGGGCAAGGACGACAAGGAGGTCTTCGAGAACTTCATCACGAAGCTCGAGGAGCTCAAGGACTTCATCGGCGTCAAGAAGACCATCGCCGACTACGGTGTTGACGAGCAGTACTTCCTCGACACCCTCGACGAGATGACCGAGCAGGCATTCAACGACCAGTGCACCGGCGCTAACCCGCGCTACCCGCTCATGAGCGAGATCAAGGAGCTCTACCTGGACGCCTACTACGGCCGCGAGCCCCAGGACTACGCCGTCTGCTAGTTTTAGCACGGTTTTTAACGGCGGGGGTGCACGGGTGTTTCACACACCCCCGCCGTCGCTTCTATCGCATCGTTGAAAGGATGCAACCATGCTGCTACCCGATTCCAAGACCGAGCTCGTCCGCCGTGGCAACAAGGTCGTTTACGACCTGGGCGACAAGATCGTCAAGGTCTTTAACGAGACCAAGCCTGTCTCCGACGTGTTCAACGAGGCTTTGAATCTTGCCCGCATCAATGAGTGCGGCATCCGCAGCCCCAAGGCTCTCGAGGTTTCCCAGCTCGAGAACGCCAACGGCTGGGCGCTCGTGACCGAGAAGGTTCCGGGCACCACCCTTGCCGAGAAGATGACTGCCGAGCCCCAGCGCTTTGGTGAGTACCTCGAGATGTTCGTCGACCTCCAGATCGAGATCCACGGCTACACCTCCCCGCTGCTCAACCGTCAGCGCGACAAGTTCGCCCGCATGATCGACAGCCTTGATCAGCTCAATGCCACCACGCGCTACAACCTTCAGGAGCGTCTGGACGGCATGACCAAGGAGTTCAAGGTCTGCCACGGCGACTTCAACCCCTCCAACGTCATCGTCGGCGACGACGGCCAGCTCTATGTGTGCGACTGGGCACACGCCACCCAGGGCTCCCCTGCTGCCGACGTTGCCACCACCTACCTGCTCTTTGCTCTCAACAGCAAAGACCAGGCCGAGGCCTACCTGGAGCTCTACTGCGACCGCGCCGACATGCCCATGCAGGTCGTGCGTCAGTGGACGAGCATCGTCGCCGCTTCCGAGCTCGCTCGTAAGCGCAACGTGAACGATGAGTTCCTGAAGAACTGGATCGACGTCGTCGATTATCAGTAATATCTGAGCGATTCATTTCGCATCGGAGGCACAAAGGAAAACCCCGCAGCTCGCATGGGCTGCGGGGTTTCCTTTTAGCACTTGAGCGTGCCGACAAGATAAAAGGACGGCCCCTGCATCTCCCCGATCTGGAGAAATGCAGGGGCCGTCCCGTATATCGAACTACAAGCGAAATCGCCGATTAACGGCGTGCCGCCTTCACAAGCTCGGCAACCTTGGTGACGACCTCGTCGATCGCCACGTCCTCGCGCTCGCCCGTGGCACGGTCCTTGAGCTCGACGGTGCCGTTCTTAAGGCCACGCTTGCCGAGCACCACCTGATACGGGAAGCCCATAAGGTCGTTGTCGGCAAACTTAAAGCCGGGACGCTCATCGCGATCGTCGACGACGACCTCGATACCCTCGGCGCACAGGCCATCAACGATCTGCTCGCAGACGGAAGCGCACTCCTCCTTCTTGGGGTCGAGCGGAATCACCGCAACCTCGTACGGGGCAACGGAGACCGGCCAGACGATGCCGTGCTCGTCGTTGTGCTGCTCCACGACGGCAGCGAGCGAGCGGGACACACCAACGCCGTAGCAGCCCATGATCAGCGGCTTCTCCTTGCCGTCCTCGTCCATAAAGGTGGCACCCATGGCCTCGGAATACTTGGTGCCCAGCTGGAAGACCTGAGAAACCTCGATGCCGCGAGCAGCAGAGAGCGGCTTGCCGCAGTGCGGGCAGGGATCGCCGGCAACGACGGTGACCAGGTCGGCCCACTCGTCGACGGTAAAGTCGCGCTCGGGGCAGGCACCGGTAAAGTGATAATCGACTTCGTTGGCACCGCAGGCCCACTGCTTGGACTCGCGCAGGCTCTCGTCGCACACCAGACGGATGCCCTCGGGCAGGTTGACCGGTCCGATAAAGCCCTTGTGCAGGCCGTTCGCCTGAAGCTCATCGTCGGTCATCATGCGATAGCCCTTGCCAAAAACATGCTCGGCCTTGCAGTCGTTGAGTTCATGATCGCCCGGAACGATGGCCACGACAGGCTTGCCCTCGGCGTCGATGAGTGCCAGCGACTTGCGAGTGCCGTTCTCGGGGAACCCAAAGAACTTAGCAACTGCCTCAATGGTGCCCATGCCCGGAGTCTCAACCTTGGTGAGCGTACCGTCACCAGGACCCTCGGTCACGACGACCTTGGTGCTTGCCGCCTCGTCATCGGCAGCAAAGCCGCAATCGTCGCAGTAGACGAGCGAAGCCTCGCCGGCGTCGGCCAAAGCCATGTACTCGACGGAGGTATCGCCACCGATCTCACCGGAGTCGGCAACAACGGGCAGGGCCTTGATATAGCAGCGCTCGCAGATGTTAGCGTAGGCCTGCTTCATCTTGTCATACTCCTCCTGCAGGCTCTCCTGCGTGGCGGAGAAGCTGTAGGCGTCCTTCATGATGAACTCGCGACCGCGCATCAGGCCAAAGCGGGGGCGGAACTCGTCGCGGAACTTATCCTGGATGTGGTAGAGGTTAACGGGTAGCTGCTTGTAGGAGCGCAGCTCATTGCGCACCAGGGCCGTGACGGTCTCCTCGTGCGTGGGGCCCAGGACGAACTCGCGACCGTGACGGTCGTCAAAGCGCACAAGCTCCTTGCCATAGGCGTCGATGCGGCCGGACTCACGCCACAACTCGGCATCGACCATGATAGGCATCATAAGCTCCTGGGCGCCGGCGGCGTCCATCTCGTCGCGCACGATGTTCTCGATCTTGCGAATCGAGCGCCAAGCAAGCGGCAGGTAGGAATATAGACCGGCGGCCTCCTTACGGATCATGCCGGCACGGAGCAGCAGACGGTGGCTGGCGAGCTCAGCGTCCGCCGGATCCTCTTTAAGCGTCGGCGCATAGAGCTTAGACATATACATTGCTCGAGTCATTTATTTCTCCTCAATAAGCTTGTCGACCTCGGCCATAAGCGCGTCGACAATTTGATCCTCAGCTACTTTACCAATGATCTGGCCATGCGAAAAGAGCAGGGCCTGACCACGTCCGCAAGCAACGCCCAGGTCGGCATCAGAAGCCTCACCGGGGCCATTAACGGCACATCCCATGACGGCAATCGAAAGCGGCGCGGCATAGTTCTTAAGTCGCTCGGTTACTTCCTCAGCGATTGCGATCAGGTTAACCTGGCAGCGGGCGCACGTGGGGCACGAGACAATCTCGGGACCACGGCGACGCAGGCCCAGCGATTGCAAAATTCCCCAGGCGACCGGCGGCTCCTCAACCGGATCGGCCGTAAGCGAGACGCGCATGGTGTCGCCAATACCCTCAGACAGCAGGATACCAAGGCCCACCGAGCTCTTAATGGTGCCCTGCAGCTTGGTACCCGCCTCGGTTACGCCCAAGTGAAGCGGAACGTGGGGAATCTCACGCGACAGGGCTCGATAGGTATCGAGCGTCGTTTGCACGCTATGGGCCTTGGCCGAAAGCACAATGTTCGTAAAGCCGCGGTCTTCAAAATGTTTGACAAAACGCTCGCTCGACATCACGAGCTTTTCGGGCTGCGTGAGGTCGTCACGCTCGGCGATATCCTGCTCAAGCGAACCGGCATTGACGCCGATACGAATCGCGCAGCCCGCGGCACCCGCAGCATCGATCACCGCGTCAACCTTGGCCCAATCGCCGATATTGCCGGGATTGATGCGCAGCTTAGCGGCACCGGCCTCAACGGCACCAATGGCGAGCTTATGGTTAAAGTGGATATCGGCGACAATCGGCACTGGAGACTCGGCACAGATGGTGCGGAAACCCTCAAGCGCGGCCTCGGTGGGCACACTCACGCGCACGATATCGCAGCCAGCCTGCGCCAAAGCACGCACTTGCGCAAGCGTTGCCTGGGCATCAGCGGTATCGGTGCAAGTCATGGACTGGACCACCACCGGCGCGCCGCCACCGATCTGCACGCAGCCCACATGCACGGGACGCGTCAGCTCGCGAGGCAAAGGATGGGATAAAGACAATCCAACCACTCCCCTACAGAATAAATCGAAGGACGTCGGAACGAAGCATATAGACAAACAGCAGCGCAAAGAGCGCGATGCCCACATAGCTCACAATCGTCTGGACCTTGAGCGGAAGCTCGCGGCCAGCAATCTTTTGAATGATCTCGATGACCAGCTTGCCGCCATCGAGCGGTGGGATAGGCAGCAGGTTCATAAAGCCAAGCGAGAACGAAATGAGGGCGGCAAACGAAAGGAACGTGGCAGGGCCGGCAGCAGCAGCCTGCGAGGACATAACGCTAATACCCACGATCGAAGAGGACTGATCGAGAATCTCCATCGTATGCTGCGGCTGGAGCAGACGCATCACACCCTCCGCTGTCTGCACGACATAGGAGAAGGACAGACGAGCCGACGTGATGGGGTCTAAACGGACCACCTGCGTAGAGGCATACACACCTAGGCGCTCGTCCTCTTTGAGTGCAACCGTGGTCGAATGCCGCTTGCCGTCACGCTCGTACTCGATGGCGATATCGTCCTTACCGGCAGCCTTGCCAATGGCATCGTAAACGTCCATCCAGGTAGAGCACGATACTCCGTCGACCGAAAGGATCGCGTCGCCGCCCTCGATTCCCGCCGCGGCGGCAATCGAGCCTTCGTCAACCTGGCCAATCACATTGGTATCCACCGGCACCGTGACACCTGCGATGGAATAGATGCTCATAAGGAGCAAAAAGCCCGTCAGGATATTGACGATAATGCCCGCAAGCAGCATAAAGGCACGTTTAACAAAGCCCTGGCCCAAATAGGTGTGCGAGCGCTCACGTGCAAGGAATTCGGCCTCGCCGCACGGCAGTTCCCATACATCGCCCTCGGCAGTCGCATGCTCTCGATCGAACTTGCGACCGTCAAAGGTGGTATATCCTGCAGCATCGCGCGGCAGGGTCTGGTACTTGGTGGGATAGTAACTGGGCGAAGGCTTTTCCCCTTCTTCATACCAGGGGGCGATGGAGCCCCAGCCCAACAGCAAAGCACAAGCCTCGAGAACATCCTCCTCGGACAGCTCGAGCTCGACGGCAAGATCGGCCACCGTCACACGGCCATGGCGATAGATGGCCGCGAGTACGCGATCGGCACACGAGACATCGGTCGGATCCATGCCACAGATGGCAGCATAGCCACCCAGCAGCAGCGGCGTCACGCCAAACTTGGTGCCGATGCGACGCGATGTGTGGTGGATATCAAAGCGACACGGCAGGCCCAAAAAGAACTCAGTCACGCGGACACCGCAGGCACGCGCCGCCAAAAAGTGGCCGCCCTCGTGCAAAAACACGAGGACGGAAAGCATCAGCAGGCCCCAAAAGACCGATGAGAGAACGCTCAGAACAGTATCCATAAAACGAAAAAGCAATCCTTATGGGTTAAGAACGGGTTGCGGCGAGCACCTGCGCGGCCTTTTCACGCGCCCACGCATCGATGTCGCGAAGCTGTTCAAACGAATCGACCGTCTGCGCATCGTGAGCATCCATGCAGGATTCCACAATGCGGTCGATATCGGTAAAGCTGCAGCCATCATGTAGGAAGGCATCGACGGCGACCTCGTTGGCGGCATTGAGCACGCACGGCATGGTGCCGCCCGTCTTGCCGGCACGTTCGGCCAGTGCAAGGCAGCGGAAGGTATCCATATCGGCCGCGTCAAAGGTAAGCTGCCCCAACTCGCGGAAATCGATACGCGGAGCCGGCGTATCCCAACGCTCGGGATACGAGAAGGCAAACTGGATGGGAATGCGCATGTCGGAGGCACCGAGATGCGCTATCACAGAGCCGTCGGCAAACTCGACCATGGAGTGAATCTTGGACTGGCGCTGCACGACCACGTTAATGAAATCGAGATCGCAGCCAAACAGATGCATGGCCTCGATACGCTCCAGACCTTTGTTCATGAGGGTGGCGGAGTCAATCGTGATCTTGGCACCCATAGCCCACGTAGGATGCGCCAGGGCATCGGCGCGCGTCACGCGATTGAGCTCGTCACGCGTGCGGCCAAAGAACGGGCCGCCCGAGCAGGTAAGCCAAATGCAGTGAGCCTCGCGCGGGTTCTCGCCTAGATAGCACTGGTAGATGGCGGAGTGCTCAGAGTCGACTGGAATAAGCTGGCCCGGTTGCGCCAACGGCATAAGCAAGTCGCCACCGACGACGAGGGACTCCTTGTTGGCAAGGGCAAGGCGCTTATTTGAGGTCAAGGCCGCATGGCTCGCCTCGAGACCGGCGGCACCAACAATAGCGACGAGCACGCAGTCGACATCGTCGCGACGCGCGAGCTCGCAAACCGCCTGCGCGCCAACGCCGAGCTCCGTGCCCTCGGGCAGTTCCTGCAGTACAGCGTCGGCGCCATGGGAGGCGTCCGCCAAGGCAACCGCCGGAACCGAGAACTCACGGGCAGCGGCAACGAGCTCGGGGGTGCTGGAGTTTACGGACAGCGCCGTCACCTGCAGGCGATCGGCATGCTGACGGCACACGTCGAGCGCCTGAGTGCCGATAGAACCCGTACAGCCCAGAATGGCAACACGAAGACGCCCATCGGGACCGTAGGTGGTCTGATAAGCCATTACAGCACGCCTCCGATCATCAGCAGCAGCTGCGCGGTAATGCAGCCAAAGATGAGCGAATCGCTGCGGTCGAGCATGCCGCCGTGGCCCGGTATGAGATTGCCGGAATCTTTAACTCCCACACCGCGCTTGATACGCGACTCGATGAGGTCGCCGATAACGCCCAGGATGGAGACGACCACGCCGCACAGCAGTGCATAGGGCAGGCTCAGCTTATAGAAGTGCGTTGCCCACAGGATGAGCCAGATCAAGACAGAGCCCAAAATGCCGCCGACAAAGCCTTCCCAGCTCTTTTTGGGCGAGATCTTGGGAACCATCTTATGCTTGCCGATACGGCTGCCCACGATATAGGCAAACGAGTCGGAGACCCAAAGGGACGCGCAAACGCCCACCGAAAGCAGTGCGCCGGCAAAACCGGGCACGGCATCGCGCAGCAGCACGATAGCCGACAGCATAAAGCCAGTGTAGATAGGGCCCATGAGCGTAACGGCAACGTCAGAGATGCGAGTGCGCGGAGACCAGACATACCAGATACCAACCGCAAGCATCAAAGCGAACAGCAGAGCGTTCAACAGCAGCGAATCGCCCAGAGCCGAGAGCGGAAAGAGC
This sequence comes from Coriobacteriaceae bacterium, assembly GCA_025993015.1. Lineage (NCBI taxonomy): Bacteria > Bacillati > Actinomycetota > Coriobacteriia > Coriobacteriales > Coriobacteriaceae > Coriobacteriaceae bacterium. The sequence continues at coordinate 2,146,275 of DAJPFV010000001.1, read as the reverse complement.
ACGGCGGCAGCGATTCCAAGGCGCTCGTTGGCAACCTTGCCGTCGAGCCTCGTCATGCGGAAGAACTCGTAGCAGCACAGGCCGCTCATGACGGACACGAAGATGGCCGTGGGCACAATACCCAAAACGAGGCACAGGATAAAGACAACGGCATAGACGATACCGGCGGCGGCACGGGTGATAAAGCCCGCCAGCCACGAACCGGAGCTGCCCTTCGCTGCAGGCGCCCCTGCAGTGGCAACCTTACGCGCGGGCGTCGCGGAAGTAGGCGCCTTGGGAGCGGATGCCTTGGGACGTTCGGACACGATTAAGCCTCCTCGGTCATGCTCAGTCCACCAAACCTACGGTCGCGACCCTGGTAGGCCAAAATGGCGTCGACAAGGCCCCAACGATCAAAGTCGGGCCAATAGGTATCGGTGACATAGAACTCGGAATAAGCAACCTGCCACAGCAGATAGTTCGAAAGACGAAGCTCGCCGGAGGTGCGAATCACAAGCTCCGGATCGGGCAGCCCAGCGGTGTACAGGTGCGAAGCCACCATATTGTCGTCAACCGCGGCGGGATCGATCTTGCCGGCAGCCGCATCAAGTGCGATCTGGCGGACAGCGCGGGTGATCTCAGCACGGGCACCATAGTTAACGGCCAGCGCCAGCGTCATACCGGTATGGTCGGCGCACTCGGCAAGGCCGCGCTCAAAGACGTCGCGGGTCTTCTTGGGCAGCGCGGAAATATCGCCCAAAAAGACAACGCGAACGTTCTCGCGCTTAAGCAGCGGCAGCTCATCGATAAACGTCTTGGCAAACAGGTGCATCAGAACGTTGACTTCGTGCTGCGGGCGATTCCAGTTTTCGGTCGAAAACGCATAGGCCGAAAGCACGTCGACGCCCAGGCGCACGCAGGCGGTAATGATCTCACGCAGCGAGACGATGCCGGCCTTGTGGCCTTCGGTGCGGGCAAGACCGCGCGCCGTGGCCCAACGGCCGTTGCCGTCCATGATGCACGAAATATGGTGCGGGATGTTATTGAGGTCAAGGTCGGAAAAACCGACGCCCGCAGGGGCGTCGGCAAAGTACTCGACCAGTTTATGCTCGTCGTATTGCACCTTAGATCTCCATGACCTCGGCTTCTTTTTCCTTCAGAAGCTCCTCGACCTTGGCGACATACTCGTCGGTATGCTTCTGGACCTTGGCCTGCTCGCGACGGACATCGTCCTCGGTGAGCTCCTCGTCGCGCTCGAGCTTGTTGTTAAAGTCGCGGCGGATGTTGCGGATGGAGACCTTAGCCTGCTCGGCGTACTCGCGGCACTCCTTAACGAGCTCGCGACGACGCTCCTCGGTGGGAGCCGGGAACGGCAGACGCACGACAGTACCATCGGAGTTGGGGGTAATGCCCAGGTCGGAGGCACTAATGGCCTTGACAATGGCATTGATGAGCGCCTTATCCCACGGCTCGATAAGCAGCATGTGGGCCTCGGGGGTCTTAACGGCGGCAACCTGCGTGACGGGCGTGGCAACACCGTAGTAGTCAACGGTGATGTCAGACAGGATGTTGGCGTTAGCGCGGCCCGTGCGGACCTTGGAGAAGTTATGCTTGAGGGACTCGAGTGACTTGTCCATGTGGGCGGTGATGTTCTCTGCCATGCTTAATCCTCCTGATAGACGAGCGTGCCGACGGGCTCACCCGCGAGCGCGCGCTTGACGGTGTCCTCGCCATCGATGTTGAGGACCAAAATGGGCATACGGTTGTCCTGGCAAAGAGCCGTAGCCGTGGAATCCATAACCTGCAGGCCGCGAACGAGCACCTCATGATAGGTGATCTTGTCAAAGCGGACGGCGTCGGCGCACTTGAAGGGATCCTTGTCGTAGATGCCATCAACCTTGGTGGCTTTAATGAGAATCTCGGCACCGATCTCGCAGGCGCGAAGGGCCGCGGCGGTGTCAGTCGTAAAGTACGGATTACCCGATCCGGCGGCAAAGATAACGACGTTGCCCTTGGAAAGGTGGTTGATGGCGCGACGGCGAATATAGGGCTCGCAGATCTCATTCATCTGGATAGCGCTCATCACGCGGCAGGGAACATCGTTGTGCTCGAAGGCATCCTGCAGGGCAAGCGCGTTCATAACGGTAGCGAGCATGCCCATGTAATCGGCCTGGGCGCGGTCCATACCACCGGCGGCGCCGGCCATGCCGCGGAAAATATTGCCGCCGCCGACAACGACGCCGACCTCATGACCAACGGCGAGCAGCTCCTTGACCTGCTTGGCAAGATGATCGGTAACCTTGGGGTCGATGCCGTAGTTGCCATCGCCCATCAGCGCTTCACCGGAGAGCTTCAGAAGCACGCGTTTATATCGGTTGTCGGACAAAGCGATCCTCCTTTAATTAGACTCATAACATAATATCAAAGGCTTAACGGGGAGCCATGAAAAAGCAGGCTGTGAGTAAAACCCACAGCCTGCTCATTACCAGCTACAAGAGCTTATTTACTCGCCACGGACCAGACGGTCAAAGGCAACGACGGTAATGGTGTCACCGAGCTCCTTGGAGACCTGCTCAGCGTACTTCTTGATGGTGAGGGAGCTGTCCTTGATGAACTCCTGCTCGGTGAGCACGGACTGCTTGTAGAACTTCTCAAGACGGCCAACAGCCATCTTCTCCTGGATAGCCTCGGGCTTGCCGGACTCGGCAGCCTGAGCCATGTAGATCTGCTTCTCGTGCTCGACGGTCTCAGCCGGAACCTGATCGCGGGTAGCGCAGATCGGGGCGACGGCGGCAACCTGAAGGGCAACGTCGTGAGCAAAGGTCTTGAAGGACTCAGCCTGAGCGGTCTCGGCCTTCTCGAAAGCGAACTCAACGAGAACGCCGATCTTACCACCCATGTGGATGTAAGAAGCGAGAGCGCCGTTCTCAGCCTTGCGGGCGGCGAAACGGGAGATCTTCATGTTCTCGCCCATGATGTGAATCATCTCGGTGAGCTCGGAGGAAACGGTCTCCTCGCCCATCGGCTTCTCGAGCAGAGCGTCGACGTCAGCAGGCTCGGTGGTAGCGACAACCTCAGCGACCTTGGAAGCAAAGCCAGTGAACTTGGCGTTGGAGCCGACGAAGTCGGTCTCGCAGGAGAGCTCGAGCAGCGCGCCGGTCTTGCCGTCCTCGGAGACGAACGCGGCGACAGCGCCCTCGTTGGTCTCACGGCCAGCCTTCTTGGCAGCCTTGGCGAGGCCATTCTTGCGCAGAACGTCGACAGCGGCGTCCATGTCGCCGTCAGCCTCGACGAGAGCCTTCTTGCACTCCATCATCGGGGAGTCGGTCATCTCGCGGAGCTGCTTGACCATAGCGGCGGTAATCTGGGCCATTGTGGTTCCTTTCAAAGAGATGAAAAAGAATTAACTAAGACTGATTTACTCGGCCTTGGGCTCAGCGGCCATCTCGGCCTCGGAGACCTGCTCCTTGCCGGAGCCAGCGAGGCAGGCGTCAGCCATGAGCTCGCACATAAGGGTGACAGCGGAGATAGCGTCATCGTTGCAGGGGATGCCGTACTCGACCTCGTCGGGATCGGAGTTGGTGTCGATCAGAGCGACGACGGGGATGTTCAGGCGCTGAGCCTCCTTGATAGCGTTCTCCTCGCGCTTGGTGTCGATAACGAAGAGAGCCTGGGGCAGACCCTTCATGTCGCGGGCGCCACCGAGGTTGGTCTGGAGCTTGGTGAGCTCCTTGCCCAGAACAGCCTGCTCCTTCTTGGGGAGCACTGCCATGCGGCCGTCCTCGACCATGGCCTCGAGCTCCTCCATGCGGTTGATGCGGGAGCGGATGGTGACGAAGTTGGTCAGCATACCGCCGAGCCAACGCTGGTTGATGTAAGGCATGTTGGCGCGCTCAGCGGCGTTCTTGACGGCCTCCTGAGCCTGCTTCTTGGTGCCGACGAACAGCACGTTGCCACCCTTGGCGACGTTCTTGACGAAGGTGTAGGCCTGGTCGGCGTCGAGGATGGTCTGCTTGAGGTCGAGGATGTAGATGCCGTTGCGCTCACCGAAGATGAACGGCTTCATCTTGGGGTTCCAGCGACGGGTCTGGTGACCGAAGTGGCAGCCGGCCTCGAGCAGGGTGCGGATATTAATCTTGGTAGCCATGTTAAACCTCCTGTGGTTTGCCTCCGCGCGGGGTCATCCTCCAAAACCAACCCGGACATGTGCTACCAAAGCCCGGGCACCACGGTATGAAGTAGCCGCGCGTGCGTGATAAAAACATGTTGCCGTGAAGCAACCCGATAAATGATAGCAGGAATGCCTCTTCCTGCCAACCCGCAATCAAAACCACACACCTGAGTGCGGCGCGGGACGTCCCAGCCACTATTCGCCGCGGGGATGGGCTTGAGCCACGGCACGTTTAAGCCGATCGGGTGTGAGATGCGTGTAGATCTGCGTCGTGGACAGGCTCGCATGACCTAGCAGCTCTTGAACCGAGCGCAGGTCCGCACCGCCCTCGAGCAAGTCGGTCGCAAAGGTATGGCGCATCGCATGCGGGGCGATGTCAGCCGGAATGCCGGCGAGCGTCGCCAGCGCATGGAACCGCCGCCGGAGCATCGCGGCGCTCATGCGATTGCCGCGCGCCGATATAAGCAGCGGATGCGGCCCGGTAGCGAGGTCGCGGCGCTTTGCCCGAGCGAGCAACTCCGGCCTCCCCTCTTCAATATAGAGACGCGTCACATCGAGCGCACGACGATACAGAGGGACGATACGCTCCTTGCTCCCCTTGCCCCACAGGCGCAGCGTGCGCTCGGACCATGAGATGGATTCCACATTGAGCGCCGCAAGCTCTGAGATGCGGGCACCCGAGGCATAGAGCAACTCGAGCATCGCCGCATCGCGCAGTCCCGCGGGTGTTGAGGTATCAGGCGTCTTGAGCAGCGCCTCGACCTGCTGGGTCGTAAGGACGCCCGGCAGGTCACGCGGCAGCTTGGGCGACGCGATCGCCGAGACCGCATCGCCCTCGACAATCCCCTCGGCAGCCATCCAGCGATAGAGAGATCGGATAGCCGACAGGTGCGCCGCAAGCGTTCGGGGAGCCACCTGCTCACGCGAAAGCTCAGCAAGATAGCGACGAATGGTGCGCACGTCGGCAGCGAAAGCATCAATATCCTCGCGCTCGCACCAGGCAGCAAAGCGCTCCAGTCTCGAGCCATAGGCCGTCACCGTGTTGGGAGAAAGCCCCTCAACGCGTGCGATATAGGCGATAAAAGAGTCGACGGTGTCGTACAGGTCAAAGGCTATGACCGGTCGCCTCCAAACAAGTCGGAACGCGTGGCCAAGTAGGCATCGAGGGCCTCGAGCGCACGGTCCGCATAGGCCTGATAGCGGTCGCGCTTGCTGCGGCGCTTACCGTCCTCGAGCGGCGGCACCAGGCCAAAGTTGACATGCATGGGCTGATAGCCCACGGTGGCAGGATCGGTCGCATAGCCCACGAGCGCACCCAGGGCGCCCACGCGGGGCAACTCGACGGAATCGGCGCCGATAGCCTCTGCATAGGTGTTGAGCGCCGCGAGCAGACCGGTCGCCACGGCTTCCATGTACCCCTCGGTGCCGGTGATCTGACCGGCCAGGCGCACGCCGGTACCGGGCACGGCAAAGGTGCCATCGAGCACGTGCGGGGCGTCGACAAAGGTATTGCGGTGCATGACACCGTAGCGGAAGAACTCAGCGTTCTCCAGGCCCGGCACCATATGGAAGACGCGCTTCTGCTCGCCAAAGGTCAGGTTGGTCTGGAAGCCCACCAGGTTATAGGCGGTCTTCTCCTTGTTCTCGGCACGCAGCTGAATCGCCGCCCAAGGGCGACGTCCGGTACGCGGGTCGGTGAGGCCGACGGGCTTCATGGCGCCAAAGCGAATGGCGTCCTTGCCGGTGCGCGCGACCTCCTCGGCGGGCTGGCAGGCCTGGAACAGATCGCCGCCCTCAAAGTCCTTGAGCAACACGCGGTCGGCCGTGGTGAGCGCCTCGATAAAGGCCTCGTACTCCTCCTTGTTGAGCGGAGCGTTGAGATAGTCGCCGCTCCCCTGCTCCTCGTAGCGCGACTGCGAAAACAGCACGTCCATATCGAGCGTGGAGGCATCGACGATCGGCGCCGCGGCATCGAAGAACGCAAGGGCGTCGCCACCGACGAGCTTCATGACCTCTTCGCTCAGCGCCGGTGAACACAGCGGGCCCGCGGCAATGACCACGTGGCCCTCGGGGATCTGGGTGACCTCGCCGTGAACGACCTCGATATTGGGGCGGGCGGCAACCTCAGCCTCGACGAGCTCGGAGAATGTAACACGGTCGACCGCCAGGGCGCCACCAGCGGGAACAGCAGCGCGATGGGCGCAGTCGAGCAGGACTGAACCCATGCGCTCAAGCTCGGCCTTCAACAAACCAGCCGCGGAATCCGGACGGGTCGACTTAAACGAATTGGAGCAGACGAGCTCTGCCAGGTGATCGGTATGGTGAGCCGGGGAGCTCACCTGGGGGCGCATCTCGCACAGCTTTACGGCAAACCCGCGGTCTGCCAGCTGGATCGCGCATTCCGAACCCGCCAGACCGCCACCGATAACCGTCACCTGATCGAACTGCATCTGCAAACACCTTTCTAATTGACACGTTTTCCATTGTGACCGAAGGGCGTCTGGGCGTGAAGGGCAAACTTGGAGGGCGCATACCTTCCATCCATCATGCGCTCGATAAGGCCCTCGAGTTCAAGCGAACCCAAGAGTTTGAGTACGCCGACAGCATCGAGTGAGACGAGCGCCGCGATGTCGTCGACCTTGAGCGGAGAGGCGATGAGCGCATGCATCACGGTCTGCTGTGTTGGATTCAGGTCGGCAATGCCGGGAGCATCGGGGCGCGAGTAGCGCAGGGTGCCGTATATGCGAGAGATAGCCATCTCGATGGACTCCTCGTCGACAATGCAGCAGGCACCGTTCGCAATGAGGTAATTCGTGCCACGCGACTCGGGCGATAGGATCGACCCCGGCACGGCAAGAAGTTCGCGCCCCAAATCCATAGCAGCCTCGGCTGTAGAAAACGTCCCGGAAGGCATACCCGCCTCGGAAACAAAGAGGGCTTGCGACAGGGCCGCGATCACGCGATTGCGACGCGGAAAGGCAAACTTGCGCGGACCCATGCCCCACGGAGAGATCGACACGACCGCGCCGCCCGTATCGAGCGTGCGCGTAATAAGCCCCGCGCTCGAGCGCGGATAGACCACGTCGGCGCCCGTCCCCAGCACCACGACGTGTTTGCCGCCGGCGTTGACCGCAGCCCAACCCGAGGCCTGGTCACAACCGACCGCACCGCCCGAAACTACCGTCACTCCCGCCTCAACCGCCACCTTCGCCGCAAGCTCTGCCACGGCAAGACCATACGGCGAGGCCTTTCGCGCACCGATGATGGAGAGCGCGGGCGTCGAAAGCGCCTCGGGGTTGCCGCGCACATAGAGCGTCTGAGGTACATCAGAAAGCTCCAAAACGGCCTCGGGATACAACGCGTCACCTGGATGCAGCTCGAAGGTCCCCTCAGCCATCATTGGTCCCTCCTTCCCTGGTACATCGCCGCCTCGAGCACGTGGTCCTGCGTCACCTGCTCGCTCTCGGCGACATCTGCGATCGTGCGCGCAATGCGAACAAGGCGCACGATGCCACGCCCTGTGAGATGCGTGCGCTTCGACAGGCCGAGCACACACTTCTCCGCCGCATCATCGAGCTCAAAGGTCGAAACGACGCCGTCAATGGACCGAGTCTCGTCATCCTCGGCCTCGGCATCCGCATCGTCCATGCGGGATTCGCGCCAAGCGCGAAAGGCGCGACCGCGCACAACGTAGTCACGTAACTCGGCCGACGACATGCCCTCCGCACCCTCGATAATCACTTGAGGGTCGGGACGGGTCACATCGATCATCATGTCGATACGGTCGGCCAAAGGACCGCGCAGTTTAGACCGATAGCGCTCGACCATCGCCGCCGAGCAGCGACACGGCACCTCGCGATCGCCCAAAAAGCCGCAGGGGCAGGGATTGCTCGCAGCCAGCAGCTGAAAGCGCGACGGGAAGGTAAAAGCCCCGTCGACGCGTACGATCCTCACGTAGCCGCGCTCGATGGGCTGACGCAGCGTCTGCAGCACGCCAGTGGGAAACTCGGCAAGCTCGTCCAAAAAGAGCACGCCGCCATGAGCAAGGCTGATCTCACCCGGGTGCACCGGGCGCCCGCCGCCGATAAGGCCTGCGGTCGAAATACTGTGGTGGGGACTGCGGAAGGGGCGGTGCCCCGCCAACAAGCCATCAATGTTCTCACCCAAAACCGAATGGATGCACAGTGCCTCCTGCTGATCCTCAACGGAAAGCTCGGGCAGGATGCCGGTCATACGGCGTGCGAGCATCGTCTTGCCCGATCCCGGAGACCCGATCATGAGCAAGCCGAGTTCTCCTGCCGCCGCAAGCGCCATGCCGCGTTTAGCGACTTCCTGCCCCAGCACGTCTGCATAGTCGAGCTCGGGCTCAAAGGTCGCCTCGACACCCTCGGAATCCAAGTAGTGTCGTGCGGCATCGCCCATGCCGTGAGCAAGCTGAGACAGATGGTCGATAAAGCCGCAATCTACGCCCGCGAGTGGCACATGCTGGTCGGACCTGCCGGCGATAAAAGACAGCCCCATGTCGCGAGCCAATAGCTGAAACGCCACCTCGCCCTTGACGGGAAGCACCGTACCGTCCAGACCAAGCTCACCTGCGATAAGGCAGCGATCGAGGTTGTCACGGGGAATCTGCTCATCGGCCGCTAGAACCGCGATGGCGATGGGCAGGTCAAAGCCGCTACCGGTCTTGCGGATATCGCCGGGTGCCAGGTTAACGGTAATGCCCGAGCGCGGGATCTCGAACCCGGCGGAGCGCATCGCGCAGCGAATACGACCGCGTGACTCCATCACCTCCATACTCGGAATGCCGAGCATCTGGATGCCCGGAACGCCACCGGCAAGCGAGACCTCGACCGTGACGTGAATCGCCTCGACGCCGCGGATGCAGGCCGCGTGAACGGCAAACGTCTCGAACGCCATCACGACACCTGCCAATCGAACGCGTTGTACTGATGCTCGATCTCGGCGATATGCCCGCCGCGGATGGTGACACCCACAGCATCGAAGCGAATCGCCTTGAGCGGATAATGCTCCATGAGATAGCAACTTGCGATGCGGCGGTAGCGGCGTTGCTTTTGGGCGTCCACGGCCTCCTCGGGAAAGACCCGCGTGGTGCAATCCAGCGAAACGCGTCTGGTCTTGACCTCGGCCATCACCACGACATCGTCGAGCTCATCGAGCAGCACCAGATCGGCCTCGCCCTCGGTGCAACGATAGCCCTGCTCCAGCAAGGTGTAGCCGCGCTCGTTAAAGTAGTCGATGGTGATCAGCTCGCCCAGCATGCCTAGCTCGCGGGGACTGAGTCCCTTGATAAACTCGGGCGTCATCGCCCCGGAGTCGAGCTCGCCGTTTTCCCAACGCTCCTTGAGCTGCTGCGTCTTGCTCTTTTTGCTTGCGGCACTCATGGGGTCTCCTTTCCCGCACACTGCATTGCCCCGATGATGAGGGCACCTTTCATGCGGGTAAGTACCGGAAGCAAACCAAAAGCTGACCAAATGCCGTCAAAAAACGGGCCGTACGCAACAATGGTGTTGCATACGGCCCGCTACCAGCAGGTTTATAAAACCCCAGAGGTCCATGTCTCCACAATTGGCCTAGAAAAGGCGCTCAGTCTGCAGAAAGTTTCCGCAAAAGCTCACGCGGTGCAGCGGACAAAGTCCATGTTTGCGAATGGCCTCGATGTGCTCGGGGCTCGCATAGCCCTTCGACTCGGCCAGATGGTACTCGGGATACTCGGCGTCGTACTCGACCATCATCTCGTCACGCGTGACCTTGGCCATGATGGACGCCGCGGCGATACAGGCGATTTTGGCATCGCCCTTCACCACGTCGCGCTCGTTGGGAACGGCGCCCAAGGGGTTACCGTCCATAAGCACGCAATCGGGCTCGAGCCCCGTATCGGCCACGGCGCCCGCAACGGCAGCGCGGATGGCGCGGGCCATGCCCATATCGTCGATATCCGCAGGCGCGATATGGCAAAAACCGATCGCCGTCGCCACCTCGGCAATCTTCACCGAGAGCAACTCGCGGCGCGCGGGCGTGAGCTTTTTGGAATCGTTGATACCCCAGACGCGCGGCTCCATAGGAAGACAGACGGCGCATACCGTCAAAGGACCGGCCACCGATCCGCGACCCACCTCGTCGACACCAACGACCACCCCATCGCCGCCAAGCTCATGCATAAGCTCATACATGTCATTGACGCGCTCGCGCTCGGCAAGCTCTTTGGCATGGCGTTTGAGGGCGCGTTCACAAGCCTTGATCACCTGCTGGCGCGGGTCCTCGCGATAATGCTCCACGAGGGCGGGGATCTCCTCAAACGTTGCGCTCGCCAGCTCTCCGGCAACCTGCGATGCCGAAACCGAGCTCGTCATATTGGCCATACCAGGCCCTCCTTGCATGCAAATCAGATAAAAAGAAGGGCCACCCGAAGGTGGCCCTTGTGTCCAAACGAGTGGACAGACGCTGCGATCTTCTTAGCGCTTCTCGGGGATGCGAGCAGCCTTGCCCACCTTGTCGCGGAGGTAGTACAGCTTGGCGCGACGGACGCGACCGTGACGAACGACCTCGAGCTTGGCGATCTTGGGGCTGTGAAGCGGGAAGGTACGCTCAACACCGACACCGAAGGACATCTTGCGGACGGTGAAGGTCTCGCGGGCACCGGCGCCGGCCATGCGGATGACGTCGCCCTGGAAGACCTGGATGCGCTCGCGGTCGCCTTCCTTAATGCGGTAGTGAACCTTGACGTTGTCGGCGACGCGAACCTGAGGAATGTCCTCGCGGATCTGCTGACGCTCGATTGCGCGGATGTAATCCATGTGCAATTCCTTACTCTTCTAGAGGTGCCGTACCACCTTGGCCGGCACGTAGTTGAACAAACGTATTCGAGTATACACGCGCGGGTTTCTGCTGCAAGAACAATTTTTTACGCAGACAAAAAGACAAAACCCGCACATGATAACCGCCCGCCTCACGAATGAGACGGGCGGCATGAAGGGGGCTACGCTAGGCGTCTAAACCCAAAACGTTACGCGGAGCGCTTCGCCTCGAGCTTGGCCTGAGCGGCAGCCAGGCGCGCGAGGGGCACGCGATAGGGCGAGCAGGACACATAGTCCACGTCGGCCGCGTTAAACAGGGCCTTGATGGACTTAGGGTCGCCGCCGTGCTCACCGCACACGCCAAAGTGCATGCCGGGGTTGGTGGCACGGCCCTTCTCGACGGCCATGCGCACGAGCTCCAGCACCGCCGAGTCGATGGTCTCGAAGGGGTTATCCTTCAAGATCTTCTTGTGCATGTACAGCGGAATGAACTTGGCCTCGGCGTCGTCACGCGAGAAACCGAAAGTCGTCTGCGTGAGGTCGTTGGTGCCAAAGCAGAAGAAGTCGGCGTGCTGTGCAATCTCGTCAGCGACCATGCAGGCGCGCGGCAGCTCGAGCATCGTGCCCACTGGAATGTTGAGCTCGACGCCCTCCTCGGCGGAGACCTCGGCGATCACGCGCTCTATGACCTCGCGGGTCTGAACGTGCTCGGCCGTAATGGAAACGAGCGGGACCATAATCTCGGGACGCGGGTCGACGCCTTCCTTGATAAGGCGGGCGGCAGCCGTTGCCACGGCACGGACCTGCATGAGCGGCAGGTCACCGAAGACGACGGACAGACGCACGCCGCGCAGGCCGAGCATCGGGTTGGACTCGACCATGCCGTCGATACGGCGCAGGCGGGCACGCAGGGCGGCAAGCTCTTCCTCGCTGGCACCGGCGGCTTCCTTCTTGGTGATGGCGACCTCGAGCTCGCGAGGATTATCCAGGAACTCATGAAGCGGCGGATCGAGCAGGCGAACGACCACCTCACGACCAGACATGGTCTTGAACATGGACAGGAAGTCCTCAGTCTGAACCTTGAGCAGATCGGCCAGGGCCTGCTGCTTCACAGCCTCGTCGTCGGACAGGATGAAGCTCTGGATAATGTTCTTGCGATCGCCCAGGAACATGTGCTCGGTACGGCACAGACCGATGGCCTCGGCGCCAAACTCAAGCGCGAGCTCGGCATCCTCGGGGTTGTCGGCGTTGACGCGCACGTGGTTGGCGTGACCGTCGGTCTCGTCCAGGCGGATCTCATCAGCCCAGGACAGGAGGGTGTCCAGGTCGCCGGTGAGCTCGGCGGAGACCAAATCGACAGCGCCATCGACAACGATACCCTGGGTGCCGTCGATGGAGATGATGTCGCCCTCGTGCAGCACGCGATCGCTGCCCTCGATACGCACGACCTTCTCGGCGGCGTCGATATGGAAGCGTTCGACGCCGCAGACGCAGGGGGTACCCATGCCACGGGCAATAACGGCGGCGTGGCTCGTCTTGCCACCATGGCTCGTCAAGATACCCTCGGCGGCGACCATACTCTTCAGGTCATCGGGGTTGGTCTCCCAGCGGACCAGAATGACCTTATGGCCCTCGGCAGAACGCGCAACGGCGTCATCGCTCGAGAACACGACCTCGCCCACGGCGGCACCGGGACTGGCGTTAAGGCCGCATGCGAGCGCCTCGTACTTCTTGGAGGAATCGAACTGCGGGTGCAGGAGCTGGTCGAGCTGCGCGGGATCGATGCGGCTCACGGCCTCCTCACGGGTAATGAGGCCTTCCTCGACCATCTCAATAGCAATGCGCAGAGCGGCGGTTGCGGTACGCTTGCCCACGCGGGTCTGGAGCATCCAGAGCTTACCCTGCTCGATGGTGAACTCGATGTCGCACATGTCGCGGTAGTGATCCTCGAGCGTCAGGAAGACACGTTCAAGCTCCTCACCTGCGGACTCGAGGCCCGGAGTGGTCTTGAGGTCGGCGATGGGCTCGGTGTTGCGGATGCCGGCAACGACGTCCTCGCCCTGGGCGTTGACCAGAAAGTCACCGTAGAACTCCTTGGTGCCGTCGGCCGGGTTGCGCGTAAAGGCGACGCCGGTCGCCGAGGTCTCGCCCTTATTGCCAAAGGCCATAGCCTGAACGTTGACGGCGGTGCCAAGGTCGTCGGAAATGCCGTGCTGCTTGCGGTAGATGCAGGCGCGCTCGTTCATCCAGCTGCCAAAGACGGCCTGGATGGCAAGGCGCAGCTGGAGCTCCGGATCGTGCGGGAAGACGGGCTTGCCGTCAGCGACCTCGAGCTCGGGGTACAGAGCGGCCTCGACGTTGTCGGAGAAAATGCCCTTGAACGTCTCGACGAGCTCCTGCAGGTCCTCGGCCGAAAGCTCAGAATCGACGCGAACGCCGGCGACCAGGCGAGCCTGGGTCAGGGCATTCTCGAACAAGTCGGCATCGACACCCATGACGACGTTGGAGAACATCTGGATAAAGCGACGATAGCTATCCCAGGCAAAGCGCGGGTTTTGCGTCTGGGCGATAAGGCCCTGAACGGAATCGTCGTTGAGGCCCAGGTTGAGGACCGTGTCCATCATGCCGGGCATGGAGAACGGAGCGCCCGAGCGCACCGAGACGAGCAGCGGGTCACGAGCGTCGCCGAGCTTCTTGCCGCAACGGGCCTCGAGGTCGGCCTCGGCAGCAACGATCTCGTCGAGCGCACCCACGGGCCACACGTTGCCGGCACCGGAGTACTCAACGCAGGTCTGGCAGGTAATGGTAAAGCCACCGGGAACCGGCAGGCCGATACGACTCATCTCGGCAAGGTTAGCGCCTTTGCCGCCAAGCACGAAGTTCATGGACTTATCGCCCTCGGTGACACATGTGCCCTGGGCATCGGTTCCAAAACGGTAAACCCTCTTGCAATCGCTCACGATACTTCCCCTTCCACGCGCTCTCGCGCGCGACCGTGGTGACGAATCGACCCGCCGGATGCGGGCCGTGAGGGAACTATACGGCGGGATTTGAACGGGCTTGAGCAGAGGATACGCGGTTTGGTAAACGTGCTAAAACTAGCGGTAAACGGTAGGTAAAGGTGGTTACCTTATGAAGATACCACTACAGTGTAATTGCAGGTCAGATGCAAGAAATACTGCTAAATCGCTTTATCATAAGTAGCTAATTTGGGACGGGGCTTTTTTAGCTGCCCCCGCAGGCAATCGGCCAAAGAGCTCGCGACCTCAGCCGGGGTAGCTAAAAAAGCCCCGTCCCAAATTAGCTACTTTTGTTGGGCGCGGCGGGCGGCACGGCGGGCTCTTGCCTCTTGAATCTCCTCGAGGTGAGCGATGATTTCGGAAGCACTCTCCTCGATCGCCTTGCCGTCGGTGCGCACCACAAAGCAACCCAGACGTTTCATGAGGGCACGAGCCTCCTCGAGCTCGCCGCGCACGCTCTCGGGCTCGGCATAAGAGCCGGCGACGGCGCGGGCATAGTCGTCGCCCAGGCGGCTATCGCGAATCTCGGAAATCACATCGACGGTCGAAATCAGACCGAACAACCGCAACGGATCGACCTCGTAAATCGACTTGGGCGGCTCCATACCGTGTGCCAACGGAACGTTGGCGACCTTGTAGCCCTGATAGGCCAAATACATCGACAGCGGCGTCTTGGACGTGCGGGATACACCCAGCAGCACGATATCGGCATCCGACAGATCATCGCAGCCGCGCCCGTCATCGTGCTCAACGAAATACTCCATAGCCTCGATACGATGGAAATAGCGATCGTCGGTCTTGTGAATCACACCCGCAACGCCCTTGGGAGGCACACCGATGAGCGACGACAGCACGGCAAGCGTCGGGCCGATCAGGTCGACCGAGCGAATGTGCAGCATGCCCAAGTAGTCGAGCACGCGAGCACGAAGCGCCGGATCGACGATGGTATGGAACACGGCGATATCGCGATGGTCGGCATCGACTCGCGGGCCCACAAACGACTTGACCTGCTCCACCGAGGTCACCTTAGACAGACGTAAAACACGAAAAGCCCCTTCATCAAATTGCCCGGAGGCCGCAAGCACCACCTCACAAGCGGTATCACCGAGCGAGTCGGAGATAACGATAACGGTGGGACGAGCGGTGACCGGGCAATCCATGCGGGGCTCCTTTTGCGCTTATGCGCAGGCTAGCTTACTTTTTGCGGGCAAGCTCACCAATGTTGGCGATGCCGGAGAAAACGGCCTCGAAGCGGTTGAGCAGCTTAAGGCGATTATCGCGGAGCTGCTCGTCCTTGTCCATGACCATAACCTCGTCGAAGAAACGATCGATGGGCGCGCGCAGGGCGGCCAGAGCGGCAAACGCGGCAGGGTAATCCTCGGCAGCAAGGGCGGCGTCGACGGCGGTCTGAGCGGCCTCGGAGGCGTCGGCAAGCGCAAGCTCGACCTCGCCCATCAGGGCGCGGTCGTACTCCACGCCCAGCTCGGGCTTGGAGATATGCGCGGCGCGGGCGTAGGCAGTCGCCAGGTTGTCGAAGGTCTCGGCGTCGTTCTTGCGGGCCTCGTCGAGGGCGGCGCAGCGGGCGAAGAAGACCGACGGGGCAATGATGTGCACCGCGGAAACGGCGGCAACGGTGTCGGCCGGGATCTTCTCATCGCGAGCCATGCTCACCAGACGGCCGTGGAAGAAGTCACGGACCTGCTGGGCGACCTCGGCGGCGTCAAACTCAATGCCCTGCTCGCTATAGAGCTCGAGCGCAAAGTCGATGAGCGACGTGGGGTCGATCGGCAGACGGTCGCGCAGGATGTTGATGATGCCGATGGCGGCACGACGCAGCGCGTACGGGTCGGAAGAGCCGGTCGGGGGCTCGCCGATGGCAAAAATACCGGCAATGGTATCGAGCTTGTCGGCGCAGGCCACGATGCAGCCAGCGGTACCCTCGGGCAGCTCGTCGCCGGCGAAGCGGGGACGATAGTGATCGCGAATGGCGTGGGCGACCTCGTCGTTCTCCCCCATCGCGATGGCGTAGTAACCGCCCATCACGCCCTGCTGGCTCGTGAACTCGACGACGGCGTTGGACACCAGGTCGGCCTTGCACAGGTGAGCGGCGCGGCCGGCATCGGCGGCCAGGTGGGCACCCAGGTGAGCCTCGCGGGCAATAGCGAGCGCGAGCTGCTCAATACGCTCGGACTTGGCGAGCACGCTGCCGAGCTTCTCCTGGAAGGCGACCTTGGCCAGACGCTCGCGGAACTCGTCGAGGGAGATCTTCAGATCCTCCTCGTAGAAGAACTTGGCGTCATCCAGGCGGGCGCGCACAACGCGCTCGTTGCCGTCGATCACGCGCTCGGCGTTCTCGGGCTTGCTGTTGGAGACAATCACGAACTCACGCGTCAGCTTGCCCTCGCCGTCATAAATCGGGAAGTAGCGCTGGTTGGTGAGCATAGACTCGCAGATGATCTCGTGCGGGACCTTGAGGAACTCCTCATCGAAGGTACCGACGAGCACCGTCGGCCACTCGCAGAGGTTGATGACCTCCTCGAAGACCTTCTTGGGCGTATCGACGTGGCAGCCAGGGCGCGCAGCCTCGACCTCGGCGATTCCGGCAAGGATGGCCTCGCGACGGCGCTCGGCAGAGAGCACGCCGGCGTCCTCGAGCACCTGCTCGTAAACAGCGGGGCTGGCGACCACATGGTCACCGGGGCCCAGGACGCGATGGCCGCGCGTGGTGTTGCCGCTCGTCACGTCGGCAAACGACACGGGCACGACGTCCTCGCCCAAAAGGCAGCAGATCCAGCGGACCGGACGTACAAACGTGGCGTGCTCGTGGCCCCAGCGCTGAGAGCGGTAGTTGGGCCATTGCAGGCCGGCGATGGTCTTCTCGCACAGGGCCGTCAGGATCGGGGTGGCCGGGGCGGAAGGAATGTTCTTCTCGGCAAAGACGTACTCACGGCCGTCGGCGTCCTCGCGACGGACCAGATCCTCGGCAGCCACACCGCACTTGCGGGCGAAGCCCTGGGCGGCCTTGGTAGCGTTACCGTCGGCATCAAAGGCGATGTTGGCCGCGGGGCCACGCTTGACCTCGTGAACCTCATCGGTCGCGGTGGCGACGTCGGCAACGAGCGCAGCCAGGCGACGCGGGCTCGAGATCACGCGGACCTCGCCGTGGGCCAGACCGGCCTCATCGAGACCCTTGGCAATCATAGTGCCAAGCTGCTTGACGGCATTGTTCAGCGGTGCAGAGGGCATTTCCTCCGTACCGATCTCAAACAGGAAATCCTTAGCGTCTGCCATGGCTTACGCCACCTCGCCTTCCTGATCGGCATTCTCGTTGATTCCGGCGACCTCGGCCATATAGGCCTCGCAGCACGCCTTGGCGACGGCGCGGACGCGCAGGATGTAGTTGGCACGCTCGACTGCGGACAGCGCACCGCGGGCATCGAGCAGGTTGAAGGCATGGCTGCACTTCATGACGCAGTCATATGCCGGCAGCGGCAGCTTGCGCTCCAGGCAGGAGTGGCACTCGGCCTCGTAGTCGTCAAACTTCTGACGCATCATCTCGACGTTGGCGACCTCAAAATTGTAAGCACTAAACTCGCGCTCGTTCTCCAGGAACACGTCGCCGTAGGTCATGGGCGTGCCGTCGGGCAGGTAGCTCCACACCAGGTCATAGACCGAGTTGACGCCCTGGGCGTACATGGCGATACGCTCCAGGCCATAGGTGATCTCGACGGGCACGGGGTCGACTTCGATGCCGCCCACCTGCTGGAAGTACGTAAACTGCGTGACCTCCATGCCGTTGAGCCAGACCTCCCAGCCAAGGCCCCAGGCGCCGAGCGTCGGGCTCTCCCAGTCGTCCTCGACAAAGCGGACGTCATGGTCGTTGGGGTCCAGGCCAATGGCGGCCAGCGAACCCAGGTAAAGCTCCTGGGCGTTGACCGGCGAGGGCTTGATGAGCACCTGGAACTGATAGTAGTGCTGCATGCGGTTGGGGTTCTCGCCATAGCGGCCGTCGGCGGGACGGCGGCAGGGCTGCGCATAGCAGGTGCGCCACTCGGCGGGACCGAGCGAGCGCAGCGTGGTCGCGGTATGGAAGGTACCGGCACCGACCTCGGAGTCATAGGGCTGCATAATGACGCAGCCCTGCTCGCCCCAGTACTGCTGGAGGCGCAGGATGATGTCTTGGAAGGAAAGCGATGAAGCGTTCATGCCTCTAATATCCCCTCGTCGAAACGATTACACGGTTAGGTACTGTACTATAGCGGTTTTTAATCGATAGCGCCGATACGGTTGAGCGGCCAGTAGCGCACAAGCGCAACGGCGATCAAGTCGGAGCGGTCGACCGGACCAAAGTAGCGGGAGTCAGCAGAGTTCTCGCGGTTGTCGCCCATCACCCACACACAGTCGTCAGGGACGGTGTAGGGATAGCTCACCTGAGCGCCGGGGGCTTGGACCGAAAGCGGCCAGCTCATGCCAGTCGTATAGTCCTCATCGAGCGCCTGGCCGTCAACGACGACCTTGCCGTCCTGCAGATCGACCGTCTGACCGGCCGTGGCGATGACGCGCTTTACCAGCACGTCATGCTCGGACGTGGCATCGGGGTTGTGGAACACCACGATATCGCCCTGTTTGACAGGCTGGCCGAGCTCAAGGCTCACCTTCTGCGCCAGGATCTGGTCTCCGATCTCGATCGTGGACTCCATGGAACCGGTAGGCACCACAAAGGGTTCGACCACAAACGAGCGAATCACGAAGGTGGCGATGAGTGCAATCGCAACGATTACGATCCACTCAAAGGCGCCCCTCAGGGCAGAATGCTGCGATGGAACCATTCTCACTCCTCGCTCTGCGAATACGAAGCGTCCAGGATCTCCTGCGCGTACGCGCGCTCCTCGGGCGTGAGCCGCGCCGTCTCGATAAGATCGGGACGCCAACGACAGGTACGCTCGATGGCGTTTTTGCGACGCCAGGCATCGACCTTGGCGTGGTCGCCGCTTACGAGCACTGGAGGCACGCCCTCGCCATTAAACTCGGCGGGGCGGGTGTACTGCGCGTACTCGAGCAGGCCACCGTCCTCGGCGGTCGAGAAGGACTCGTCCACGTTGCTCATCTCGTCGCCCAAGGCTCCGGGAATGAGCCGTACGACGGCATCGGCTACGACCATAGCGGGCAGCTCGCCGCCCGTGAGCACGTAGTCGCCGATCGACAGACGCTCATCGGCATACGCATATGCACGCTCATCGACGCCCTCGTAACGGCTGCACACAAACAGCAGGCGCTCGCTTTTGAGCAGGCGCTCGGCCACATGCTGCGTAAAGGGCTCGCCGCAGGGGGTGAAGAACACCACGGTGGGCTTGGGACCCTCGGAGCTGATGGCCTCAATTGCCTCGGCAATGGGCTCGACCTTCATGAGCATGCCCTGCCCGCCGCCATACGGCTCGTCATCGACGGTGCGATGGCGGTCGTGCGTCCAATCGCGCAGGTTATACGCCTTAAAATCAAAAAGGCCGGCCTTGCGGGCGCGGCCCAAAATCGACGTGGACATGACGAGCTCAAACATCTCGGGAAAGACCGAAAGGGTCTCGATCAGCATGCTGTCCTCCCTACTTGTCCATATCGATCAAGCCGTCCATAACGTGAACGGAAATTGTTCCTGTGTCGGGAAGATCGAGCACAACCTGCTCGATCACGGGAATCAGCACCTCGCCGTACCGATCGCCCTCGACAACCCAAACATCGTTGGCGGGCGTCGACATGATCTCGACAATCGTGCCGAGCGAGCCAAAGCGCTCGTCGACCACCTCGCGACCCATGAGGTCGGTATAGGCGGCGTCGAGCGAATCGAGCTCGAAGTCGTCACGATTGGCCAGCACATAGCATCCGGTGATGCCCTCGGCGGCCGTCAAGTCGTCTATGCCCTCAAATGAGACCAGATCGCCATCGCCCGTATCGGTGACGGACACGACCGTGCAAAAACGGTCGCGCTTGAGCGCCGGCGGCGTCAAGGCGACACGCATACCCGGCTCCAATACAGAAGGAAGCCCCCGCAGCGGCTGCGCGAGGACCTCCCCCTTCCTTCCGTGCGGCTTGACCACACGGGCGATGTTTTTGTACTGGGACCTCAAGGTCCTAGCCCAGAACCTCTACCTCGACAGCAGTGTCGAGGCGAGCGGCCAGTGCACGGGCGAGCGTGCGAATGGCCTTGATGGTACGGCCACGACGGCCGATGACCTTAGCGACGTCATCCTCGGCAACCGAAACCTCAATCGTGGAGGCGTCGTCACCATCGATGACCTCGAGGCTCACGGAATCCGGGTCGTCGACGATCTGAACAACGAGATATTCGACGAGATCGGCGATGCGATCTGAGAGCATTGCCTCACCCTCGAGCTGTGCAGCGTCAACCTCAGGCACGATTTACTCCTCGGCGCCCTCAGCGGCCTCAGCGGCAGCCTTAGCGGCCTCGGCCTCTTTGGCGAGCTGCTTCTTGGACTTCTTGACGACGGTCTCGGTCTTCTCGCCCTCGTTGGCGGCCTTGACCAGAGCAGCGACGGCGTCGGTGAGCTGAGCGCCCTTGGACTGCCAGTCGGCGATCTTCTCGAGGTCGAGGTTGATGGTCTTGGGGGCGGTCATCGGGTTGTAGCGGCCAACCTCCTCGATGATACGACCGTCACGCGGGGCGCGGGAATCGGCGACGACGACACGGTAGTACGGACGCTTCTTAGCGCCGTGACGAGCAAGGCGAATCTTGACTGCCAAAGGAAACTCCTCCAACCAAGCAGCTTTAGGCTGCAACTACAAACAAACAGTTGAACATAATACGCCATCGACGCGGGCAGGTGAAGTCCGTGAGACCAACTTCTTCGGTGTAGTCGAGGGCAAATCCATATCTTAGACAAGAATTCGGGATTTGCAAGCACATACACGCACCCCACATGAGCTGCGCGGTATACTCATGACATGGAAAGACGCGAACATACATACGGTTATGAGGATGCCACGGGCGTCACGCCGCCTCCCTGGACGGGTCCAGCGGTGGGCCTGATGGACCTCGATGCGTTTTTTGCGAGCGTGGAGATGCTCGATCATCCCGAATGGCGCGGCAAGCCGCTCATCGTGGGCGGAGACGCCGATTCGCGTGGCGTCGTGTCCACGTGTTCGTATGAGGCACGTCGCTTTGGCGTGCACTCTGCCATGGCCTCGGCCGAAGCGCGGCGCTTGTGCCCGAAAGCCATTTGGACGCACGGGCACTTTGATCGCTACCGCGAGGTGAGCGCGCAGGTCATGGCGATTCTCGCCGACGAGACCCCGCGCGTCGAGCGCGTATCCATCGACGAAGCCTTTATCGATATCACACCGGGTCGCTTTGCGCCCGAAGACCCGCTGCTGGTTGCGCGGCGTATAAGCGACCGCGTGGCAGGGCTGGGAGTGACCTGCTCCATTGGCGTGGGCTGCAACAAGACGGTCGCAAAGATCGCAAGCGAGCGGGATAAGCCGTTTGGGCTGACCATCGTGCGCCCCGGAACCGAGCAGCGCTTTTTGGCCGCGCTGCCGGTATCTGCCATGAGCGGCATCGGACGCTCGGCCGAGGAGCGACTGCGCCGCATGCGCATCTACACCCTCGGCGAGCTTTCGCGCGCGCCCGAGTCCACACTGGCCTCTATTTTTGGCGTCAACGGCAAACGCATGCGCCAGCGTGCGCTAGGACTCGAAATCTCCGAAGTCACGAGTCTCGATGAAGGGCGCGAGGTCAAATCGGTCAGCAATGAACGCACCTTTGCGAAAGATTTGACTGAGCGTGGGGATATTGAGGCGGCGATTGCGCTGTTGGGAGAGTCAGTGGGACGCCGTCTGCGCCGTCAGGGGCTGACGGGTGCCACGGTAACGCTCAAGCTCAAGTATTCGTATGGCAGCGGGCGTACGGCACAGCGCCGGCTGCCTCATCCGACCGACGATGAGAATATCTTCGTGGCGGTTGCGCTCGAGCTGCTCGACAATATCTGGCAGGAAGGCATGCATGTTCGCTTAGCGGGCATCGGCATGAGCGACTTCGACCACCAAGGCGGCATCCAAACCGACCTGTTCTGCGAGATCGATGACCGCGGGGCCCAATCCAGCGACCGACGCGACCTCTCCGTCGCCATCGACGCCGTCCGAGACAAATTCGGCGACACCGCCCTATCCTTCGGCCGCCAATCCCGCTTCAACGATTAGTCCCTAAGGCAAAAAAGCCGGGCAGCTGCGGAAAACCGCAACTGCCCGGCGAACGGTAAAGGGTAGTTAAAAAAGCCCCAGCCTAAGCAAAGCTCTAGAGGAGGTTGAGGGGGAGCTGGGGAGCGTCGCCCCAGAGCTTCTCGAGACGATAGAAGTCGCGTGCCTCGGGGGTGAAGACGTGGACGACGACCGAGCCGTAGTCCACGAGCATCCAGGTCTTCTGCTCGCGACCCTCGATGGAGAACGGGTGCTCACCGCAAGCCTCGGCGACCTTCTCCTCGATCTCATCAACGATAGAATCGACCTGACGGTTATTGGTACCGGTGGCGAGCACAAAGTAGTCGCACACGTCGGAGAGCTCGGTCAGATCGAGCACCTGCACGTCCTCGCCCTTCTTGTCGTAGGCGGCCTGCGCGGCGGCGCGGGCGACATCCTCGGCTGCGACACCGCTCGCGGACAGCGAAGCGGCGGTACGGTCGGACGTGGCAACGAAGCTCTTGTGCTCCACACCTTCAAGAATCTGCTCGTCGGTCATGGTCTCGTCGGCCATGGAATACCTCTTTCTAGACAGCCCGAGCTAGCGCAGCTGGGCGTAATGGTTGTAAATCGTAATAGCCGTGGGATAAAGATAGCGCCCGGACTGGATCACGTAGACCAGACCCTGCGCAAAACAGGAGAAGAACAACTCGTCAAGTGTCGACTCCCCAACCATCTTGCGCAGCGCGTGGGCATAATCACCATGGCGGTTGGGCTCGATGGCATCGGCCACAAAGACCACCATATCGAGCGGCGTCATGTCGCAGGCGCCCACGGTGTGACGGTCGACAGCCTGAAAGACCGCCGGCGACAGCTCGGGAAATAGCTGCGGAAGCTCATAGGCGGCGACCGGGCCATGCAAAAGCGGCGTCGCGGCAGACGGAGAGCCGGCAATCTTAATGCCGTAATGCAGAGCGCGCGTGACCAGCTCGTCGTCGGAGAGTACCTTGTCCCAGTCGTGAATCAGGCCGGCGGCGGCGGCATCAAAGCGGTCGACACCGTATACCTCGGCCAGATGAAGTGCGGTCTCGGCAACACCCAGCGAATGCACATAGCGCTTGCGCTTATCCTTCATGCGAACATCGAGCAGTTCTTGAATGCGCTTGAGCAGTGCGCGCTCATCGCCCTCAAACTGATCCTCTACCGACAACGTAGACCCCCATCACTCAAAATCTTCTTGGCCCAAATCGGCATATAGCCTGCGTTTGCGAATGTAGCCAAGCACGGACTCGCTCGTAAGATAGCGCACGCTCATGCCGCGGGCAACTCGCTTACGAATGTTCGTCGAGCTGATCGCCAGCGCCGGAATCTGAATATAGCGCACGTCGAACGGCAGCCCCGACTCTTTGATTCGGGCACGCGCCGTATCGATATCAAAGCCCGGTCGCGTCGCCGCAATAAAGGTAGCAAGCTCAGCGATTCGTTCGGCATCATGCCAGGTCACGATATCGATAATCGCGTCGGCGCCCGTAATAAAGTAGAGCTTTACCTGCGGCGGGTAAAAGTCGCGAAGGGCATGAAGCGTATCGGCCGTATAGGTTACGCCCGGGCGGTCGATCTCGAACCGGCTCGCCAAAAAGGCCGGGTTCGCGGCGGTGGCGAGGACCGTCATGGCATAACGGTCCTCGGCAGGCGTCACCGGCTTGTCAAGCTTAAAGGCGGGAGACCCTGCCGGCATAAAGAGCACAGCGTCCAAGTCGAGCGACTCGCGCGCCTGCTCGGCGGTCACCAGGTGCCCGTAATGGATGGGATCAAAGGTGCCACCCATAATGCCGAGCCTAAACTCCTGCCCGTCCTCTAGAGGAAGCTCGGGCAGACCGATTCCACCGCGCAGCGACATGGCTTACTCGCCCTCCGAGGTCTCGGCATCGTCCGCGGCATCCACCGCATCGACAACCTCGACGCCCTCATCCGCAGCATCGGTCACGTCAATGGCCTCAACGGCAACGTCCTCGCCAGCATCCTCGAGCTCCTCGTACTCCGAGAAGTCCTCAGCGCCCTCAAAGTCAAAGGCGCGCTGGCAAATGCGGACCTCGTCGCCCGCACGGCAACCGGCCTTCTCGAGCGCGTCGTCAACACCCATACGCGCAAACTTATGCTGCAGGTAAATGACGGCCTCCTCATTTTCCCAGTCGGTCTGAATGACCATGCGCTCGATGGCACGACCGACCACGCGGAAGGCACCGGGCTCTTCCTGGACAATGCGGAAACGCTTCTCACGCTGCAGGCGACGGCGCTCCCACTCATCATCGCGCAGAACGACCAGCTCATCAGAGACAGCCAACTCGGCGCGGAGCTTGGCCACCTGCTCGCCCACGGCAAGCATCAAAGTATTGAGACCGGCACCCGTCACAGCAGACACGGCAAAGAACATATGGCCATCGTCGAGCGCCGCACGCTTAAGGTCGGAAATCTTGTCGGCCGTGCCCGGCGCATCGCACTTGTTGGCGACAACGATCTGCGGGCGCTCCGAAAGCTCGGCGCCATACTGCTCGAGCTCGCGGTTGATGATGCGATAGTCCTCGACCGGATCGCGATCCTCAAAACCGCCCGTCATGTCGACGACATGCATGATCAGGGCCGTACGCTCAATGTGGCGCAGGAACTGGTGACCCAGGCCCTTGCCCTCGCTCGCGCCCTCGATGAGACCGGGGACGTCGGCAACGACGTAAGAATATTCGCCGGCACGCACCATGCCGAGGTTCGGCACGAGCGTGGTAAACGGGTAGTCGGCAATCTTGGGACGGGCGGCACTCATGCGCGCGATGAGCGAGGACTTGCCGACAGAGGGAAAGCCCACAAGCGCGGCATCGGCCATAAGCTTCATCTCGAGCTCGATCCAGTGTTCCTCGGCAGGCTCGCCGAGCTGGGCAAACGCGGGCGCGCGACGCACGGACGTCACAAAGTGCGTGTTGCCCAGACCGCCGGCACCACCGGGGGCCACGACAACGCGCTCGCCGTCGTGCACCAGGTCGGCAATCTCGAACATCGGGGTCTGCGTCTCGGGGTCGAGCTCGCGCACCACGGTACCCATAGGGACCTTGAGAATCAGGTCCTCGCCGCTCTTACCGTTACGACGGGCACCCTGCCCGTGCGTGCCGCGCTCGGCGCGGAAGTGATGCTTAAAGCGGTAATCGATCAGCGAAGACAGCTGAGCATCGGCCTGGATGACGACATTGCCGCCACGACCGCCGTCGCCGCCATCGGGGCCGCCCTTGGGGACAAATGCCTCGCGCCTAAACGACATGCATCCGGCTCCGCCGTCGCCGCCGCACACGTTAATGCGGCTGATATCGGTGAACTGTGACAACAGAATCGCCTCCTACAAAAAAGAGGGAGACCCTTGAATCCTAAAACTCAAGTGCCTCCCACATATGTGCTCTATGAAGGGTGAATTACGCGTTCGCGAGCGGGCGTACGCTGACCCTGTGCTTGATACCCTTGTGGAACTCAACGGTACCGTCGACCAGCGCGAACAGCGTGTCGTCCTTACCACGGCCAACGTTCTCACCCGGGTGGATGTGCGTGCCGTGCTGACGGACGAGAATCGTGCCCGTGGTTACCGTCTGGCCGGCATAGCGCTTCGTGCCAAGGCGCTGACCGCGGGAGTCACGGCCATTACGGGAGGAACCGAGTCCTTTTTTGTGTGCCATTGTGTATACCTACTCTTTCGTTACGAGTGTAATCTACTCGGCGACGGGAGCCTCGGCAACAGCCTCAGCCTCTGCCTTGACAGCCTTCTTGGCGCGGGAGGTAGCCTGAACCTTCACGATCTTCAGCTTGGTGAGCTGCTGACGGTGACCCTTCAGACGACGATAGCGCTTGCGCTTGTGGAACTTGAAGACCAGCTGCTTCTCGCCCTTGAACTGCTCAACGATCTGAGCGGTAACCTTGGCCTTGGCCAGCTTGTCGGGATCGGTGACGATCTTCTTACCATCGTTGAGGAAGATAACCGGCAGGGTGACCTTGTCGCCCTCATTGCCCTCGATCTTCTCGACGGTGATGACATCGTCGGTGGCGACCTTGTACTGCTTGCCGCCCGTGTTAACGATTGCGTACATGTTTACTTGCCCTTCATGCATCAGTTAGTGCAACAGCCGAATATAGTAGCAGGCGAAAATACCCCCGTCAACGAGTATGTGGAGCAAATCCACAAGTTCGCACAGGTATGGGGCTGACGAGTCGGCCCTCGTCGTCCTCGCATGCTTGATTCTGACGCTCGACATCGTAGGAGCAGATGGTCACGAGGTCTTGCATACCGGTGGAAACAATAGGTGCATCCACGCCCGGGGTCAAGCCCTGCAACAAAACATCAGCAGCGGAAAGCAAAATTTCCGGACGCATGGAGCCCTCGTTGTCGGCATGGGTGTCGAGCATGAGCACCAAATGGTCCGGGCGCTCCCCCGCCGTGAGCTCATAGCCCACGAGCGTGTGATCCAAATCCAAGCGCTTGCTCTTTTTTCCGCGCGCGTAGTCGATGCCATTGCCCGCGCGCAGCGTGTCGAGCGCACGACGCACCTCGTCGGCGCTTACGGGCGCCTCGGGATCCAAGTGCAGGTCGATGCGATACGACAGGCGCGTGAGCTGCGCCGTCAACGCCGGCGTGCGCACGTCGATGTACGCCGCCTCGATGGGCGCCAGATCGGCCGGGGACGCCGCAGCCAGGCGCCCAAACGCCTCGTCGAGCGCCACGAACTCGGTCATAAACAGGTCATACCACTCGCAGGTCGACGACGTACCCACCGGTAGCGCCGAAGAGAAGCCCACGCGCATGTGCGGAGAAAAGCCCTGCGTGACGGCATAGGGAAGTCCCGCACGGCGCACGATGCGCTCAATGGTATGGATCACTTCGAGATGGCCCAGGTACTTAAGGCGATCGCGCTTGCCATAGCGAACACGAAGTCTAAAGAGCGAGGGGTTGTCGGTCAGGCGCTCACTCATGCGCGATCACCCATCAATACATTCTTGGCGTGGAGCGTGGGGCAGATCCCGCAGCCGGTGCACGACGTGCGGGTGCAGTCGGGAGTCGTGACACCCTCGAGCGAGCGACGGTACTCGCGCTCGAGGAAGCCGCGCGTGCAGCCGGGACTCACATGCTCCCACGGCAGGCGCCAGTCCAACTCGTAGGGCAGGTGCACAAGCTCATTGAGGTCGATGCCGTTTTTGGCAGCAGCCTCCTTCCAGTAATCGAGCGAGAAATGCTCTACCCAGGCGTCAAAGCGAGAGCCAGCGCGCCAAGCATCGATGATGACGGGCGTCATGTCGCGACCGGCGCGGGACAGCGCGGCCTCGACGAGCGAGGTCTCGGCATCGTGGTAATGCACGCGTACGGCGCGGTTGCGCACGCTCGTGATGAGCAGCTTTTGGCGACGCTTGACGTCGTCGTAGTCGAGCTGCGGGCACCACTGGAACGGCGTTGCTGCCTTGGGGATAAACACCGAAACCGAGATGGACACCGAGATGGAGCCGCGGCGCGCCTTGGGCACCACGGAACGACCAAGTTCCAGCACGTGATCGGCCAAGTTGGCGATGGCCACGATGTCCTCGTCACGCTCACCGGGAAGACCCATCATGAAATAAAGCTTCATGCGGTTCCAGCCGGCCTCGAAGGCCGCCTTGGCCGCACGGTCCAGGTCCTCCTCGGTCACGTTCTTGTTAATGATGTCGCGCATGCGCTGGCTGCCGGCCTCGGGCGCGAACGTCAGGCCGCCCTTCTTTTCGCCGGCGACCGACTCGGCCATATCCACGCCAAACGAATCCAGGCGCTGCGACGGAATAGACACGCGAATACCCGTATCCTCCAGGCGACGGTTGAGCCTGCCGAGCACGTCGCGAATGCAGGAGTGGTCGGTCGTGGAGAGCGAGGTCAGCGACACCTCGTCATAGCCGGTCTTTTCCAGACCCTGAATCACCGACGAGACGATCTGGTCGGCCGAGCGCTCGCGCACCGGGCGATACGTCATGCCGGCCTGACAAAAACGACAGCCGCGGGCGCAGCCGCGCAGGATCTCGATAGACAG
The DNA here is from genome assembly GCA_025993015.1 of Coriobacteriaceae bacterium. NCBI lineage: Bacteria > Bacillati > Actinomycetota > Coriobacteriia > Coriobacteriales > Coriobacteriaceae > Coriobacteriaceae bacterium. Next base: position 2,118,020 of record DAJPFV010000001.1, on the reverse strand, counting down.
GCGGTCGTGAACCAGCTGCGCATAGGGCACGCACGACTGCGACAGCGGATTCGTGGCGCCGAAATCCTCGACGACGCGCTTGTAGACCACGGTCGGCGCATCCTTGCCCTCACACGGCACGGTGTAGCCATGCGGCGAGCAGGGCTCGTCGTGACGAACCTCATAGAGCGACGGCACGTAGTTGCCGGCAATGGATGCAAGCTGCTCGACAATCTGCGCGCGCGGGACCCCTTCGTCACGCAGGCGGCGATGCAGCTGGCAGGTCTCGAGCAGCGATTCCTCGCCCTCACCGATGAGGATGGCATCGAAAAAGGCCGCGTACGGCTCGGGGTTGTACACCGAGGGACCGCCGGCGATGATAATGGGGTCGTCTTCACCTCGGTCGGCCGCCAACAGCGGAATGCCAGCGAGGTCGAGTGCCTCGAGGAAGTTCGTCACCGCCATCTCGTGCGGCACATGCAGACCGACGATATCAAACGAAGCGACCGGCGCTGCACCCTCGAGCGAGAGCAGCGGAATGCCCGCCTCGCGCATAGCGTCACCCATATCGGGCCACGGCACATAGCCACGCTCGCAGGAGATGCCCTCGGCCTGGTTAAGGATGTTGTAGAGAATGGCGATACCCTGGTTGGGCAGACCGACCTCGTACACATCCGGATAGATCAGGCAGCAACGGTAGTCGGCATCGGCCTTGGAAAGCGTGCCCCACTCGTGATCGATATAGCGACTCGGCTTCTCGACCTTGGCGAGCAACGGCTCAATTAAATGAAAACAGTCTTGGTATGCAACGCGCAACGGAAAACCCCTAAGCAGCGAGATCTGATGCGTCCTGATAGGACGCCATAGGACGGGTAGTGCCCGCGACCGTAGTCACCAGATCGCGAACGCGGGAGAACGTGGCAGTGACCACCTCGTTGGCACGGCTGTAGTCGACATCGCGCTCGTAGAGCGAAACGAGCGCACGGCCCATGCCGTAGGTGCCCGCGGCAGCAGTGAGCGCCTTGACGACAAACCCAATATGCGGCGTCTGCTTGACGAGTGCGCGGGTGACCGCGCGGATCACAAGACCGCCGGCAAGCACGCCCGCGACCTCGTAGCCGCGCTCAGGCTTAATGCCGCGTCCAAAGACGGCAGCGAGCTCAAAGAGCATGCCCACCTGCGCCAGCGCCATAACGGGATAATCGGCGCCCGGCAAAAACACCAGCGCACCGGTCGCCATATTGGTGAGCGCGCACGAGGTGATGATACGATTGGCCGCCGCGATGCGCATGAAGGCAAAGTTCGCCGCAAAAGCCGTTTCCTTGTCGGTGCGATCGAGAATCCAGCGGGCAAGCGTCTCGAGCAGATACGTCTTATCGGTTGCCGCTACCACGCCGAGCATGGGCGTGGACTCCTCGATAAACGGCACCTCCACAGCAGACTCGGCAAGCACGCACACGGGCGCACCGGCGATCACGAGCTCCTGCACGGCACTCTCCAAACGGTCGGAACCACACGAGAGTACCAGTACCACATCGGTATCGGTCTTTGGAGCAATTCGCTCCTCCCCCAGGCGCTCGACGCGCACAATGCCCGAGGTCATCTGCGGCACAAAGGCGTCACGCACCGTCTCGGCCAGAAAGCGCGAAGCGGACGAATCCAGATAGACCGAGACGCGTACCGGCGTATCGGAATCCTTCTTAACGGACGCGCCCATCTTAAAAGCGCGGGTCAGCTTATCTACGGGAATTTTCATGGCAAACCCCTCCAGCGGTTACGCGGCGCCCGAACGATGCCGCCATATGGATTGTACGATACCCACCGTCAGCAGCTGAATCATCATCGAAGACGAACCGAAGCTAATAAACGGGAGCGGAATACCGGTAATCGGCATCATACCGATGCACATGCCGATGTTTTCGAAAGTCTGGAACGCCCACATGCCAACGATGCCCACACACGAAAGACGCAAAAACAGCGACTCGCACTTAAAGGCGACGCGAATCGTCGAAAAGATCAGCAGCACGTAGAGGCACAGGAGCAAAAAGGAACCACAAAAGCCAAAGGTCTCGGACAGAAAGGCGAAGACGAAGTCGGTGTGGAACTCAGGCAGAAAGCCGCCGGCCGACTGCGTCGCATGGCCCAAACCCTTACCAAAGAAGCCGCCCGAGCCAACGGCGATAAGCGACTGCTGAAGGTTGTAGGCATCGTCCGAATCGGCATTATCGGGGTCGATAAAGACCGTCAGACGGTTCATCTGATACTGCTTGATGAGCACATCGTGGCCGAGCAACGAATCAAAGACCGAATCGAGCGCCAGGACGAGGGCCACCAGGCCCACGAGCAGGGCAAGAGTCGACAGCACCCATTCGCGGCGTGCACCGCTCATACAGATGACGATGGCGCCCGAAACAAGCACGACCAGGCCCGATCCCAGGTCGCCCATGGCAACGACGGCCAAAAACGGAATGGACAGCATGCCGCAGAGCTTGACGTAGTCGCGAACGGTATCGATGCGACCGTTATACTGCGAGCCAAGCGTAGCAATAAAGAAGATGGTGATGAGCTTGGCAAGCTCAACCGGCTGGAATGTCAAGCCGATACCGGGAATCTTGATCCAGCCCGTCATGCCCAGACCGCCCGTATAGGACAGACCCGGAATCTTGGGCGAGAGGATCACGATCAGGTCGATGACGAGCAACGCCGTCGAGAAATTGGAAATACCGCGCAGGTCGGTACGCCAGACCAACACCGCCAGCACCGCTCCGATGCCGATTCCCAGCAGATGGCGTGAGAACGAGGCATCGGCCTTAAACTGCGAAGCCGACCAGATGATGATGGCACCGTAGGCGACGAGCGCCACAGTGGCCACGAGCACACCGATATGCACCTTTTGGCGAAACGTGCCGCGCGAGGCCGAAAGTTGCTTGTTGACGCGGTCCAGGCTGCTGCGAGAGCCGGTCTTGGTTGAACGGAACAGATCCGCCGGAGAAAAATCCATCGCAACCTCCTATCGAACCGAAGAATCGCCCGAGGCCGAAGAGGTATCGGGCTCGTCATAAATCACGCCGAGCACATCGCGCACGACATGCATCGCGGTATCTGAGCCACCGCCGCCCTGCTCCAGGACAGTAGCGATGACATACTTGGGATCATCGGCCGGTGCATAGGCGCAGAACCACGCGTATTCGTCCTCGCCGCTTTTCTCGCCCGTGCCCGACTTGCCGTATACCTGCGGCGTCAGGGTGCCAAAGTGAGCCGCCAGGGACGTCGATGCCGTGTAAATCACGTCGTGCATGCCGTTGCGAACAAGAGCCAAATCCGAATCGCTGTTGATCTTGGCCTCCAGGCGCTTCTTCTTGCCCTTGCCGTTGTACTTATAGGCATCGCCGTCGCCATCGCGCGACACGGCAGACAAAAACACGTGAGGCACGTACTGTTTGCCGCCGTTGGCAAGACCCATATAGGCGCACGCCATCTGCAGGGGCGTCACCAGGATGTCGCCCTGGCCGATGGCAATGTTGGTCATATCGCCGGCATTCCACTTGCGGTCCTCGGCAGAGGCGTCGGTGAAGTACGACTCTTTCCACTCGGCATCGGGAATACGGCCCGCGCCCTCACTCGGCAGATCGATGCCGCAGGTCTTGCCTAGGCCCCAGCGACGAAAGACCTCCTGCAGCCCCTCGGAATGTTGCTCGTCATAAAAGAACGCCTTGCCCATGTCGTAGAAGACGGGGTCGCACGAGTTGGCGATACCCGACTGCAGCGTCATGGTGCCGTGGCCAGACGTCAACCAGCAGCGCTTGCCCCAAGCCTTGCCCAGGCCAGTCCAATAGCCCGTGCAGTTGGTTGTCTGCGTTGAAGTGTAGGTTCCAAACTCAAGACCGGCCAGTGCCGAGAGCGGCTTGATGGTCGAGGCCGACATGTACTGTCCGCTAATGGCGCGGTTGAGCAGCGGGTGCGAACCCTTGTCATCATTGAGCTCGGTCCACACGTCATTTGAGACGCCGCCGATAAAGACGGAAGGATCGAACTTGGGCTCGCTCGCCATGCCCAGGATCTCGCCATTGTTGGGATCGAGACACACCACAGCGCCGTTGCCGGCATTGCTGTAGCCAGTGGTCTTGGCAAGCTCGATGGCGCTCGCCAGCGCCGACTCACAGGCCTGTTGGATCTTAAGGTCGAGCGTGAGCTTAATGTCGGAGCCGGCCTTGGCGGGCACGGCGCCGGCCTGACCGGTCACATTGCCCGAGGCATCGACCTTGACGGTCTGCTCGCCACGAATACCCTGCAGCAGATTTTCGTAGTAGCTCTCAACACCCGCCTGGCCCACGATATCGCCCGACTGGTACGTAATCCGGCCAGCAGAAGCATCATCATCGCCAGAGGTTTTCTTATTCTGGGCCTCGAGCTGCTCGGAGGTAATGGTGCCGGTATAGCCCAAGATATGGCATGCCGTCTCGCCATATGGATACTGGCGCTCGGTACGCTCGGCAATCTTGACGCCCGGGAACTCGCCGGCGTGCTCCTGAATATAGGCAACCGTGGAGCGACGGACGTCCGTCGCGATGGTATGCAGGCTCTGGGCGCCCTCGGAATTGTCCTGGATATTGCGCAGAACCGCCACGTAGGGCATACCGAGCACGTTGGCAAGATGGCGAACCAGAACCTCATCCTCGGCAAGGTCGCGGTAGGCCACGACAGCAAGTGAGGGACGGTTCTGGACAAGTGCCACGCCGTTGCGGTCGAGGATGCGGCCGCGCACAGCGGGTGTGGTAACGGTGCGCGTCTGATTGCTATTAGCCTGCTTTTCGTAATAGTCCGACGAGACCATCTGCATGCCCCACAGCTTGACGGCAAGCGCCGCGAACATCGCGCCCACACCCGTGGTGAGGATGGAGAAGCGGCCCTTAAAGGCGGTCGCCGCGGTATTGCCCTCGCCCTCGGTGGCGCGCGGGGCCGTTCCATGCTGCGTATCGTAGGTAAAACGGGAATCGCCGCGACGCATGATGACCAGCGCGACCACGATGGCCACTACCAGCACGATACCGGCGATAATAACCGTCATCTGGGAAGACATCTACAGGCCTCCCCTATTTGAGCTTACGGGTCTTGGGCTTAAAGCGCATGCCCGTCTGGCGTCCGCCACGTGCGGAGAATCCATAACCGGACTGCGGCACGACGCCGGACATCAAAAACGGAATGGCAACCAGACCCGTCAGGATCGAAGACGGCAGCGCATGGCCGAAGATCGCCACGACAAAGCTCGTCTCCAAACCCATAAACAGCAAGATGATGCTGTAGATCACATTAATGACGAACGCGAAGGCGCCCACAGTGATGCCGCGCGCACTCGGGGTACCGCCCGTCTGACCGGCAGCGCTATGCACCAGGGCAAAAGAACCCACGGTCAGCAGGAGCGACATAACGCCCACCGGCACGGCAGCGGAAAGGTCATAGAACAAGCCGCTGCAAAAACCGCACACGACGGCACGGGTCGGGTCGCCCGAGAACACGCTTAGGCACACCAGGATAATCATAAAGTTGACGCGACCGCCCGCAATGGAGATCTGCGGTGCCAGGCCTGCCTGCAGCAGCACGCACACGATGGCAGCGATTACAAACGTGCGGGAGCTCATCCCCTGCTCGTGTAGATCCATGGACATGCCCCCTATTCGCTCGAGCCGGAATCGGTCGTCTCGGACGTGTCGGAACCGTCATCCGAGCTCTCGTCCTTCGTCTTGGTCGCAGCATCGCGCGACGTTCCCTGCGGCGTGCTGTTGGCCGTGTTCACGTCCTCATCCGACGCCGACTGTTCGTCGGTCAGCGAGGTGATGACCAGCACTTCCTCGTTGTTCTCGGCCGTCGTCTGGGCGCGTACCACAATGGTGTAGTACACGTCGTTTGCCGATTTCTCAACCGACGAGACGGTGCCGAGCGGAAGACCCTTGGGGAACACACCGCCAATGCCCGAGGTCACGATGATGTCGCCAACCTTAACGTCGGAATCGACGCTCACGTACTCAAGACGCAGCGTGCCGTCAGCCTGACCCTGCAGCATGCCCTGGGCGCGCGTATCCTGCACCATGGCGGACACGCCCGAGTTCTCGTCGCCAATCAGGCGCACGGTCGATGTCTTGGCCGAAACTTCGATGATCTGGCCGATAACACCGGCAGAACTCGTCACAGGCATGTTGATGGTAAGCCCGTCGGCAGAACCCTTATCGATCGTGACGGTCGAGGTCCAGGCATCGCCCGAAGCGCCGACGATACGAGCTGCGGTCGATTTAAGGTTGTAGGTCGACTGCAGGCCGACCAGCCCCTCCAGACGCTCAGCGGTCTTTTGAGCCTCGGAGAGCTCGGCAACCTTAGAGGTCAACTCCTCGTTTTGCTTCTTGAGCTCGTCAAGCGTGTCCTGCGACGCCGTAAGGTTAGAGAACACGTTGCCGATCGCATTGAAGGGAGCCGCCACAGCCGAGCCCACAAAGCGCACCGGAGAGGTAATCGTCGTTACGCCCGAACGCACGGCATGAATCGGCCCTGCCTCGCCCTCGCGGATGTAAAACGTGAGCAGCAACACCGAAATCAGGCTGAAAACAATCAACGGGCGCATACCCGTTGATTGTCGCTTGGTATTCAGATTTGTGGAGAAACCCGAAGATCGTGCCAAATGGAATCCACCTTTTGGAAATTAAGCATTGGTCTGGACGAAGCCGCCATCAAACGCATTGGCCTCGAGCACGCGGGCACAGCCGTTAACAACGTTATCGAGCGCCGTGGGGCTGACGTTGACCGAAACGCCGGTCTCATCGCGCAGGCGAACGTCGAGACCGCGCAGCAGCGCACCGCCACCGGTCAGCAAAATGCCGTAGTACATAAGGTCCGAGGCAAGATCGGGAGGCGTAGCGTCGAGTGCGTCCTTGACGGCCTTGGCCATCTCGTCGAGCGGCTTGTTGAGTGCGCGACGAATCTCCTCGCTTTCGATGCGCACGGTTTTGGGCAGACCGGTGATCACATCACGGCCGTTGACCTCGACGTCGAGCTCGTCCTTGAGCGGCACAGCGGAACCGACCTTGATCTTGATGTCCTCTGCCGTACGCTCGCCGATGGCCAGGTTGTAGGCATCACGAACGTGCGTGAGGATGGCCTGATCGAACTCGTCGCCGGCAATACGGATGGACTGCGAGACGACGATGCCGCCCATAGCGATAACGGCAACCTCGGTGGTACCGCCACCGATGTCGATGACCATGGAGCCGGTGGGTTCCTCGACGGGCAGGTCGGCGCCGATAGCGGCGGCCATGGGCTCCTCGATCAGGTAGGCCTGGCGAGCGCCGGCCTGGATCGTGGCCTCAAAGACAGCGCGCTTCTCGACCGACGTGACACCGGAGGGAACGCAGACGACAACGCGCGGACGCGGGGTCCACGGATAGCGCTTCTCGGAAGCCTTGTCGATAAAGTAGCGGAGCATGGCCTCGGTAACATCGAAGTCGGCGATGACGCCGTCCTTCAGGGGACGAACGGCCACGATGTTGCCGGGCGTACGGCCGAGCATGCGCTTTGCCTCGATACCGACCGCCAGGATGCGCTCGTCGTTCTTGTCGATGGCGACAACAGAGGGCTCGCGAATAACGATGCCCTTGCCGCGCACGGAGACAAGCGTATTTGCGGTGCCGAGGTCGATGGCAAGATCGCCCGCATAGCTACCGAAGAACATATCCATCAAAGAAAACAACGCAACTCCTGATGTGTTGGATGATTGCTGGAAAACTACTAGCTCATCATACTAGCGCAAGCCCGGCACCTCACTTGCGGTGAAGCACCGGGCAAAGCTAAATCCCATAAGGTCACTGCTGGTTGTCAGCAGCCGAGAAATCCATATCGAGCGAGGAAACGGCCCAGCCGATATGGTTGTCGGAGCGCACGAATTTGACGGTGTACTCCTGCTCGCCGCCCTTGGACAGCGATGCCTTCACCTTAGCGGTCGTCTCGGTCATGGACTGATCCATGCCCTCGACGGACACGGTGGCACCCTGCGGAATCGAGGAGATGATCATCGACTTGGCGTCCTCGGGCAGGCTCGAGGCCAGGCAAGACTCGGCCTTTGCGGTGTCACCGTCGCCGGCAGCCTGGAACAGATCAGTAACGACAGACTCCTGGGACGGGAAGCCAAAGCCGCGCGTGTAGGCAAAGCCCAGACCGCCCGCGGCGATCAAAATGAGCAGAAGCAGCACGATGAAGACTTTGAGACCCGTGTGGCGATGGCGACGACGGACCTTGGCCTGCTTACGATCCTGACGGTCCTGCTGGACCATCTCGGACTCGGACAGCGTAAAGAAGCCGGTGTCCGAGGGATCGGGCATAAACTGACCGGTCGCGCCCGTAGGATCGAGCGGATCGACGGCAGGAGCGTCCATCGCGGGCGCCGGAGCCGCGGCCATAGCCGTCTGGGCAGACAGCGCGGCAAGCGAATCGTGCACGCGGGCAAGCTCATCGGCCTGCTCGGAGGTGAGCTGGTAGATGCCATCGGCAGTAGCGGCGTTAAAGGCGTCGAGTGCGTCGGAGGGGCGGCCGGCGGCAGAAAGCGCCTGACCCATGCCGGCGTTGAGCGCACGCGTGTCGTCGCGGGGGCCGGCAAAGTCGATAGCCGTGCGGTAGGTCTCCACGGCATCCGCCGGACGGCCGAGCTTAATGAAGCAACGACCAAGCTCGCCCAGTGCGGCGGCAGGAGCCGGATTGGCGCCGTCGATGGCAGCCTGACGGAAGGCAGTACCCGCGTTGGCATAATCGCCCGACTGGAACAGCGCATTGCCCAGGCCCAGATAGGCCTTGAACGGCGTGGCATAGGAAGCATCCTGCGTAGCACCAGAGAACGCCTGGGCGGCCGTCGTGTAGTCGCCCACGGCGGCGAGCGCCTTGCCGCGGTTGGTGAGCAGCGCGCCGCGCTTGCCGTAGGTGCCGTCGTTGAGGGCGGCAGCATAAGCCTCGGCGGCCTCGGCATACATGCCCAGGTGCATCAAGGCGTTGCCACGAAGGTGATCGGCCTCGCCCATAATCTCATCGGGAGTCTTTGCCGCCCCAAGCATCTGGGCTGCAGCGGAAAAATCACCCGCGCGGTAAGCGGCGCGGCCCTGTTGGATCAGCTGGCTATTCAAGGAAGTCCCCTTTACTCGTGAACGATCTCGACATGGACGATCTCGTCGCCGGCACGCAGCTGCGAAATCACATCGAGACCCTCGACCGTGGTACCAAAGACGGTGTAACCGGAATCGAGGTTATGCTGGGCGCCCAGGCAGAAGTAGAACTGCGAACCCGCGGAATCGGGGTCCATGGAGCGTGCCATGGCAAGGGCACCATCGACATGGCTGTTGCGCGGATTGGTGGCAAACTCGCCCTTGATGCAGTAGCCGGGGCCACCGGTACCGGGCATGCCGTCGGGGCCCTCAAGACCAGCGGCGACGTCGGCGCCGGACATATCGCGGGTATTGGGGTCGCCGCCCTGGATGACAAAACCGGGCACATAGCGATGGAACTTAAGGCCATCATAGAAGCCCATCGTGGAAAGCTCGCAGAAGTTCGCGACATGAATGGGAGCGCCCTCGCCGTCAAACTTGACCTTGATGGTACCCTTCGACGTCTCGATAACGGCGCACTCGTCGCCGGCAAGCTGATACTCGGGCGTGTAGAGCTCTTTCTTAAAACCAAACATGTGGTTCCTTCCTCGTGCGTTTAAAGCATATTTGTACGAATTGTAGCAATAAGCATGCGCTTACATCAATTGCGCACGTAGGTTATGCCGACTATGGCGAACTAATTTTGGGAACGCTGCTGCGGCTTCCAGGAGCCCACATTGGCGTCGTACTGGTTCAGCGCGCTGTTGCCGCCCTGTGCGATGGGCGCCAGGATCTCGCTTTGGTGGGAACTCATCGACTCGCCATCGGGAATGGCCAGCGAGATATCCCAGCTCTGGCAGATCACGTCGACACGCTCGTACATCCACTCGGCAAGCTGCTTTAAGTGGGCGATGTCGTCCGCATAGACCGTATCGTCCTGATACTTAAGGTTGTTAAGCTCATCTTGCGTCTTTTTGATCTGGTCGCGCAGGGCGTAGGCACTCTGCGACAGCTCCTGGCGGGTGGACAGCGGCGTTCGGAGATAGCCGTTGTTAAAGGAATCGATGACCTCGCCGATCTGGTCCTCATCACCGTAGGACACGATGGTCTGATACAGACCGTCGAGTCTGGTATAGAGCTGATCATCGGTGAGCACGGTTTCTTCCTGGACCACCTCGGCAGAATCGTCCTGCTTGGTATCGTCCTCAGTCGCCTCGCCCTTTTGGCGCGTGGGGAAGGTCGTCTGCGCAGCCTGGCCAAACTGGTCGTAGAAGGCAGGCATGACACCCATGGGATCGGCCGTCACGAACCAATAGGCACCGCCGCAAACGACGGCAAGGACCGCGATGACGATGAGCGGCTTGGGGATATGACGCTTGTGCTTGTGATAGGCGTCCTCGTCGGGATGCACCTTGCGCTTGGGTTTTTGAGCATCGTCATGCAGGGAAACGGGCGTGGGAATATCGACCTTGGGGATACCGAAATCCTTATCGAAAGCCGGCAGCACGCAGGTCTCGTTAGGATCGGCGGCGTCCGAAAGAACCGCGGCAGCCGAGGCGGGCGCATGAGGCACCTCGGTATCGATCTGCTCTTGCGTTAGGCGCGGAAAGCCCGCCGTGCGGCCCGCTGCCAGGTCGGATGCGGCCGCGTCCTCGGAGAGGATACCCGGAGCAGGGCGTCCGCATTTTGGGCACGTGCGATCATGCGGAGAAAGACGGGCACCGCAGCCCTCACAGAACACGAACTCGGTGTGCTCGGGACCATCGCCCGGACCCACATAGGCGTTGCAGTAGGGGCAGAACGAGGCGCCGTCCTCGATAGTCTTAAGGCAATGCGGGCAGATCACGGCATCCTCTTTTCGAAGCAATTCAAACAATCGAGGTTAGAGCATAACATCGCCACGGCCCCACAGGAACAAGGCACCAATTCAACATCGCCAGGGCGCGTAGCTACTTCTTCTTTTTGCTTGGCATCGAGACTTTGATGCCTTGGGCGGACTTGGTCACACGAGAGCGCTTAGCTCCGGTACTCTTCTTTTTCTTGGGCTGGGCCTGGGCCACGCCCTCGAGTGCGCGGGCCTCGGCCTCGCGAGCGGTGCGATCTTCGCGGCGCTGCGCCATGTCGGCGGCGACGCGCTTGGCAAAACGTTCGGCCGTCGAGCCCGTCGAGCTCACCTTGCCGCCACCGCGACCCAGGCGGACGCGCACACCGCGGCCAAAACCAGTTGCGGCATGACGACGACGCGGCTTGAGCGAATCCATCATCGTGGCGAGCTTAAAGAACACCGAGCAGGTAAAGACCACGATAACAGCCAAGATAACCATCTGGCCCATCGACAGGTTGGCAATAGACAGCAGCTCCGGGAATCCGATAACGCCCACCAGGATGCCGGCGACTACAAACACAAAGAGCACCACACGTAAGGGCGTGAGAGGCTGCGAGATGCGCCAGATTAGGCTGACGCTCGCCGCGCACGACGTAAGCAGGCACATCGTAGACAGCGCGAGCTGGCTAAAGCCAAACACGCGCGCCACAAAGATATCGAGCGCCGCAGCCAAAATGACCGCAATCGACGCCGGCAGTGCACGCTTGAGTACGTTGCTCAAAAACGCACCCTTCACACGAGCATTGTTGGGCTCCAGGCCCAACACAAAGCCCGGCGCGCCGATGCAGAAGAAGTTAATGAGCGTCATCTGGATGGGCTCGAAGGGGTACGGCGGCAGCGCGATACACAGCGCCGCCAGGCCCATCGAGAACAGCGTCTTGGTCAGGAACAGTGAGGCCGAACGCTGCAGGTTGTTGATGGAGCGACGGCCCTCGGCCACCACGGCGGGCATCGAGGCAAAGTCGTTGTCGACGAGTACGATCTCGGCCACGTTACGCGCGGCATCGGAGCCGGCCGCCATGGCCACGGAGCAGTCGGCCTCCTTGAGCGCCAGCACGTCGTTGACGCCGTCGCCCGTCATGGCCACGGTGTGCTCGCGGCGCTTGAGCGCCTGCACGAGCTCGCGCTTCTGCTGCGGGGTCACACGACCAAAGACATGGTAGCGGTCCACTGCGGCATCAAGCTTGGCCGGTGTATCGAGCGTCGTGGCGTCCACATAAGCGTCCGCCCCCGGCACGCCCACCACGCGCGCGATCGACGACACCGTACGCGGGTCGTCGCCACTGATCACGTTGAGGGTCACGCCCTGCTCGTTAAAGTAGCCGATGGTCTCGGCCGCCGAGGTACGAATCTCGTCGCGGATGGTCACAAAGCCCACGGGCTCGGCCTCGCCCACCATATCCCCATCGGGCGTAAAGCCGTCCACGCGCGCCACCACGAGCACGCGGCAGGTATCGGCAAGCTCGGCGACACGGTTCTCGACCTGCGAAAACACACGATCAGAGAGCACAAACTGCGCGGCACCCATCACATAGGAGCCCTGCGCAAAAGAAGCGCCACTCCATTTTTTAGACGACGAGAACGGAATGACCGACAGCGGCTCAGACACCTCGACCGGGCGATCGGCGTAATAGTTGAGCAGCGCCTGGCAGGTCTCGTTGGCATCGGCCGAAGTCGCACGCGCGACGTTAACCAGCGCAAAATCGAGCACTGTGGTATCGACGGGAACAGCCGCCTCCTCCGAGTCCACGCCAAAGCCAACACCCTCAACAGGCAGCGGGTAGGTGCCCTCGACCTCCATACGACCCGACGTGATGGTGCCCGTCTTGTCCAGGCACAGCACGTCGACGCGCGCGAGCGTCTCGATGCAGTAGAGCTGCTGCGCCAGCACCTTGCGGCGGGCCAGGCGCACCGTGGCGATGGCGAGCACCGACGAGGTCAGCAGCACCAGGCCCTGCGGGATCATGCCCAGCAGGGCGCCCACCGTGGACAGCAGCGCCGACGAAGGCACATGACCAGCCAACAGCTCGGAGAAGCACCACGAAAGCGCGCTATCGCCCGGGGTTCCCGCGGCATCCCACAGCCCACTTACACTCGAGGCGAACAGAGCCAGGCCAAGCGGAATCATGATGATGCTCGCAAAGCGCACGATGGCGTTAAGCGCGTTCATGATCTCGGAATTGACCTTTTTGACGTACTTGGCCTCGTTATTAATTTTGGCCACGTAGTTGTCGGCGCCGACATGGATCACGCGGGCGCGCAGCAGGCCCGAGTCGATAAAGCTGCCGCTCATGAGCTCGGAACCGGGCTGTTTCTTAATAAGGTCGCTCTCGCCCGTCAGCAGGCTCTCGTTCACGAGCGCCTCGCCCGAAACCACCACGGCGTCAGCGGGAATCTGGTCGCCGCGCCCCAGGCGGATGATGTCGTCGAGCACGATCTGGTCCAGGTCGAGCTCCACCTCGGCGCCATCGCGCACCGCGATGGCCTTCTTGGAGGTCAGCAGCGTGAGCTTATCGACCATCTTCTTGGAACGCATGGACTGAATGACGCCAATAGCGGTGTTCAAGAACACCACGAACAGGAACGTCAGATTCTTAAACGAACCGGTCAAAATGACCAGGAAAGCCAAGATCACGTTGATCAAATTGAACAGCGTGCAGAGGTTCTCGATGATGAGCTCTTTGACCGACTTGGTCTTGAGTTCCATGTTGCGGTTGATTTTACCGGCGGCGATACGCTCCTCGACCTCGGCGGTTGAGAGTCCGCGCTCGATATCCGTTGCTGCCATACCACGTCCCATCACGTCGCGTCGGTATAAGAAAACCGCCCGGACCATGCGAGGTTCGGACGGTCTTACGTTCGATGGTGCCCCGTCTGCCTAGATTCTAGAACCGAGATCTGCGCCGTTGGGACCGTCGTGCTGCTCAGGATACCACGGGCGGCGTAGCGTCATCTTTTCTCGAGAAAAAAGCCCGCCCGGTATAAACCCGAGCGGGCCGCGGCTAGCGCCGGTTGATGCTCACGATGCAGAGCCCGATTGTCGCCACGGTGCCGCCGAAGAGCGCGCCGAGCACGAATGCCAACGCGATCATGCTAGTACGGGTTGCCGTCGGTGACACAGACCTGGAGCCGGTCGAGCGGCTCGCCGTAGAAACCGGCGTAGTCGTCGCCGCCGTACGTGGAGCCGTCGTCGCACACGGTATCGAGCCATCCGGGGCGCACGGTGGTCTGTGAGCGATACCACGCCTGCTTGTACTCCTCGCCGCCCGGGGTCACGTAGTACATGCGCACGCCGTCGATGGTGTGGCCGGCGATTCCGGCGCAGCCGTTGACGGTATCGTTGCGGTCGCCCTTGGAAACGTAATCGAGCCAGCCGTCCTCGATTGTGTGAACCTGATACTTGAGCGTACCGCGATCAACTCGGGCGCAAAGGAGGTCGTGCTGTCGGCACGGGTATCCCGCGAAGCCGTTGTCCCCGGCGCCGAAGTCGGTCACCTCGTCCAGCCAGCCGCCGCCCTTGAGGTGGAGGGAGTAGTGGACGGGGATGCGCTTGCCAGATGCCTTTGTGAAGCCGCCAGATGCCGCCTGAGCGGGCTTTGCCGCGGCAGGCTTAGCGGCGGCGGAGGGGGCTGGCGCCTTGCCGCCCTTCATCGCGTCGTACCACGCCTGGGCGCGCTGCATGTAATGGTCGCGCTGGGAGCCCGCAAGCTCGCCGGGGCAAGCCGTGGCGCTCCAGTAGCGGTGCGGGAACACGTTCTTGCACCACTCGGGGCGACCAAGGCCGTAGTACAGGCACAGGGCCGCCACGAGGTGCGCGCCGCTCTCGATGGCCTTCTCGTGGACCGTCCACGGGTTGCTGCCGCTGTTCGCGTGCTCGATGGAGATGGTCGTGTCGTTGCCGCGTCCGGTGCCGATTCCGTCGCCGCAGGCGTAGGCGCGGTCGGTGTCGTTGACGTGCTGCACGATGTAGCCGTTGCGGTCGACCGAGTAGTGCGCCGAGCAGCCGTTGGCGCCCCAGATGCCGTTGCACTGGCCGGCGTTGAGGTCGCCGGCCATGTGGTGGATGGTCACGCCCTTGATGCCGAACGGGCGGCCTGCGGAGAAGTTGCGCCCCAGAAGCTTGTACTCGTCCGGTTGGACGTTTGCGAAGTCTGCCATTAGTCCTCCTTGATGTCGCCGAGCGCCAGCAGGGCGTCCAGCCATTTGTCCGTGATGCCGACCGATTTGAAGGCCGCATAGGCCACCTGCACGCCGCCTACCGCGGCGAAGATGGACGTAACCCATGCCGAGGGTTCGGTCGGTACGCCGCCCGACATGGCCGTGAGGGCGCCGCATCCTGCCGAGACGGCGATGGCCGTCCAGCGGGCGACATTGCCCGTCATCGCCTTCGTCTTGATGGCCTGCACGATGTACGGCACGACCAGCACCGTGCATACCGTGAGGCCCGCCTGGATCTCTGTCATTCGATTGCTCCTATCTGTCGGATTCCTTGCTGTAGATCAGGTCGACGCGGTCGCAGATGTGGTCGACCTTCTCCGCCATTCCCTGGCTTCTCGCCTAGCTGTGGACCAAATCCGCGTGGAGGACGTCATTTGACGCGACGACCGACTCCATGAGCGTTTTCATTCCTTCGATCAGGGTGTTGCTGCGCTCCATCTGGGCGGCGATGCGCCCCTCCATCTGGGACCGCTCGCGGTCGCGCTGCGCCCTCTCGTCGACTTCGGCCTGCTTGCGCTCCTCGCGCTTCAGGTCGAGCTCGCCTTTCCGCTGGTTTTGGCGTTTGTACTCCTCGAGAAACTGTCTCCCGAAGTAGAACGCAACGAGCGTCAGGAGCACGCCTCCAAGCCAAGCCGGTCCGTAAGGCGCAAAAAGTTTGAGCACTTCCATCCTGAGCGCCCTCCTTCCGCCTATTCGGCCGTGTACTCCTCGCCGGTGATCTCCTTGTACTCGTCGGCGGTGATCCACTTGCACTCGACGGCCTTGTGTACTCGCGCCTTGCTCCAAAGAGGTCGGTCGTAGTACTTCTTGACGAGCGCGAAGTGCTTGGAGTGCCCCTCGGTCTTCTTCGTCGGCATTACTGGTCACCTCCGACCGTCATGAGCAGGTAGTCGATGTTTGCCGTGTTCTGCTCGGTCTGCGTCGGCTGCGACGCCCGCTCGCGCATCTGGTCGAGCGGCGCCGACACGTCGAGCGTCTCGCCGCTGTCGTAGGCGGCGAGCGCCGCGGTGTAGGCGAGCTTTCGTGCCTTCCGTTCAGCGTACTCGTCATCGTCGATAACGCCCGCGTCGTGCGCCGCGTCGGGGTCGCCGATCTGCGACAGCAGATCGCGCAGAGCGTTGACCTCGGCCATGGTGCCATCTTGAAGCTCGTTGGGGCGCGACGTGTCTTCCTCAGTGTCCATGCGGACTCCTCTCTTGTCGGGGAATGTGCCGCCATCGTATTAGCGCCGTGAGATTGCCGAGCTGCTTTGATGGGCGCAAAGGAAGAAGGCGCGCCGCAGCACGCCTTCGATGCTTCTGTTATTTCGCAGCCGCTTCGCTTAGGCCGCTGCTTTGAGTTGCCGGTTCTCCGCTATTGCGAGGGCTTGCTTCCGCTTGAATCGTCCCTCTGGTTGGCCTGCATTGAGCACCCCCCCCCTGCGCGAGATCTCCGAACAGGCTGCGGTACAGCGCGTCCATGGCCCGCACGCTGCGGTGCGCGTCCAGCCGTTTCATGCCGCCGCGCCAGCTCTGGTAGCTCTGCTCCACCTGCTCGGGGGTCATGACGCCATCGGCGACCATGCGGGCCATCTTCTTGAGCTTGCGGCGCTCCCGCGTTATGGAGTCTCGGCACGGCTTCACGACTATGCAGCCCGTCTCCGTGTAGAAGATGCGCTTCTTCAGCCACGTGAAGCCGCGCGACAGCTTCACCATGCGGGTCTTGCGCGGGTTCAGCTCTATGCCCAGCTCGGCGCACTTGCGCCCTATCAGCAGCAGGCACACCTGCAGGTACTCCTTGCTCTCGTGTATGAGGTAGAAGTCGTCCATGTACCGCCCGTACGCCTCGGGGCGCAGCATCTCGGTCACGTAGTGGTCGATGCGGTTGGGGTGTGCCACCGCGCATATCTGGTTCGGCTCGCTGCCCAGCCCCAGGCCCACATCGCCCTGCGCGTCTATCAGGCGGTGCTCCAAGGCGACCACGCGCGGATCTAGCAGCGCGGAGGCCACCTGGTCTTTGACGGGTTGGTGCGCTATGCGCGCGAAGTAGTCGGAGAAGTCGCCCAGGAGGATGTAGCCCTCGCGGCCGTGCCGCCTCCAGTGGTCGGCCAGGTGGCGCTTGAGCAGCTTCAGGGCGTAGTCGGTGCCGCGCCCCTTTATGTTCGCGGAGTTCGCGGCTATGAGGGTGGGCACGATCGCGGGCACGAGCGCGTTCTGCGACAGCGACTTCTGCACCACGCGCTCGGGGAAGTGCACGGCGCTGATATGCCTCAGCTTGCCGCGCTCCCATAGGTCGAACCGTATGAAGCCCCGGCATATGTCGCGGCCCTCCAAAAGGTCGCGGCGGGACAGGACGGCGTTGCGCAGGTAGCTTCTCATGTACCTCTGCGTGGACGACTTCCACATGACGCCCCGCGCGGCCTGCTTTGAAGCCTTGCACAGGCTGTTAAGGTCGGCCACGGTCTCAAGCGTGCACGCCTTGACGCGCTCGGCCTTTGCCTTGGCCCGCTTCTCCTCGCGGCGCTTGCGGCGTGCGGCCCTTCTTTGCTCTGAGTTCATAGAGAGCACCCCGCACGGCTTGCAATGTGGCTCTGACAGCCGCTTGAGGTATGGCCATGAAACGCGGCGAAGCCACGGAGCGCCGCGCCATGCAAGCAGCGTCCGGCCACCCTCGCGGGGTGCGTATTTACGGGCGCATGCCCGATGGTCGCGCCTTCCTTCCTCTCCGCGCTCTGCTTTCGACCCTGGGGCCTACTCGGTCTGGCAGTAAGGGAATCCGGGGCGGGGGCGAACCCAGACGTTCGTCGCCGAATTGTAGTTGGCATTGCCGTTGTTGTTGACGCAGCA